>SKWE01000262.1 GCA_007129055.1 Syntrophomonadaceae bacterium | reverse complement strand
TAGACAGGTTTAGAAGATTTGAGGAGCTGCACGGAGTTTACACTCAGCCAATCCCGGCTGCCGTAGTTTATCCCCGGGACAGCTCCCAGGTTGCAGCTGTATTGAAATTTGCCAGCGGCAATGGAGTCAATGTAGTTCCCCGTACCGGCCACACTGCCACTGAAGGTGGCCTTGAAACAAGCGTTGAAAACTCGATTGTTCTTGACGGATCGGAAATGAATGAAATAATTAAGATTGACCCCTGCAACATGCAGGCGACCTGCCAGTGCGGCACCCCCTTGCAGGTTCTTGAAGATCATCTGCGTGAAAAGGGCTTTACCACGGGACATTCTCCCCAGTCTAAGCCGCTGGCCCAGCTGGGAGGACTGGTTGCCACCCGCAGTATTGGTCAGTTCTCCACCCTCTATGGCGGCATTGAGGATATGGTTGTCGGGCTGGAGGCTGTTTTCCCCAACGGAGAAATAACCAGGATTAAAAACGTTCCACGCAGGGCGGCAGGACCCGACATCCGGCACGTAGTGATAGGCAATGAAGGTGCGCTATGTTTCATTACAGAAGTAACTGTAAAAATATTTAAGTTTATGCCCGAAAATAATATCCTCTTAGGCTATACCCTGGAGAAAATGAAAACTGGGTTTGAAATTTTGCGTGAAATTATGGTTAACGGCTATAAACCTTCCGTTGCCCGTCTCTATGACCGGGAAGATGGTGCTTATCATTTCTCCCATTTTGCCAATGACAAGTGCGTGCTGATCCTGATGGCCGAAGGCCCAAAAAAGATTGCAGAAGCTACAGCAGAAGCTATTGAAGAAATAGTTGGCGCTTATGATGAATGTGTTAAGGTAGACACCCCATACATCCAAACCTGGTTTGACAACCTGAACTGGGATGCAACAGACATTGAAGCAGAAAGAACAGAAATTATTGAAACAAAAAATATGGGCAACACGACAGAAATATCTGCTGACTGGGAAACAATAAACAAAATCTATGATGTTTGCGTTGAAAGAATTCGCAACGAAATACCGGACATGACCCTGGTTGGCGGCCATTCTTCGCACAGTTATATCAACGGAACCAACCTTTACTTCGTCCATTATTACAATGTTGTTGACTGCAAACCGGAAGAAGAAATTGTAAAATATCACCATCCGATTAAAAAAATTATTGTTGAAGAAACGATTAAAGCCGGCGGATCAATGTGCCACCACCACGGTGTAGGCAAACACAGAACCGCCTGGATTAAAGATGAATACGGCTCTTCCTATTACATTCTTGAGACACTTAAAAAAGCATTTGACCCGCAGGATGTTATGAATAAGGGTACAATTTTCCCCGGTTAAACCGGGCGATAAACTTGCGTTAACATGGGTGATAAGAAAATGCGCGTATTAATTTCATTTAAGGTTGTTCCCGATCTTGATTTGCTGCGGGATAAAGACTGGACGATTAACAACAACCTGCCGGTTCAAACTGCCTACGTCAAAAAAGTGATTAACGCCTACGATGAAAGCGCCCTGGAGCTGGCACTGAAGATGGTGGAACGCTATAAATCAGATGATCAAAAACCGGAACTTATCGCCCTTACAGTTGGCGAAACCTATGCCGACATATTTTTAAAAAAACTGCTTGCCCTTGGTTTTAACAAAACATACAGGGTACAAAACAACCTGGATTTACGTTTTAACCCATACGCCACAGCTATGATCATTTCTGCTTTTGCCAAAAAATATGGGCCCTTCGACTTAATTGCTATGGGCATGCAAAGCAGTGATGGTGATAATGCCAAAACAGCGCTTCTGACAGCCGAAGAATTAGCATGGCCCTGTATAACCGGTGTAACTGGATTCGAGCCTGCTGTTGCGGGACTATTTGCAGTAAGCAGCATTAGCGACCAGGGGCTGGTTAATCAGACTGTTCATCCGCCCTGTATTTTGGCTGTTGGCAATGCTCCCAGTTCGCTGCTGCGCGTCCCTACATTAAGAGCTATTAAGACCGCAGCAGAAAAAGACATTGGCCTCCTTTCCCCGGAGTCTTTAAACTGCAAACCTGAAACCCTGGCATCAGGAAACGATACAGAACTTCGTGAACTGGAAGCAGTTAATAATACCCGGGACGGTATTATCATTGAAGGCGCTACGGCAGAAGAAAAGGCTCGCTTGCTTTATGAAAACCATCTGAAAGGCTGGTTGAACTGCAGATGAAATACAAGGCGATTATTAATGCCTGTTCACCTGCCTACAAGGCCAGGTCCGAAGAGATTGCTTACTTTATAAAGGCCAACAGGTCAGTTATTGGTAATGCTTATGAAGCTGACGAAGCAGTCGTGTTTTATAATGACGAACATACAGGTGCAGAAATTGAATCCTGTCTGCCATTTAAAACTATAAGCATGGTAAAAATTAAGCACTACCAACCGGAACTTATTTTAAATATCCTGGAAGAGTCTGAATGTGACAGCCCTGCAGAAATCTATATTTTCTCCGGAGACTTGGCCGGCAATGAGCTTGCTGCCAGGTTTGCCTGGCGTTTTAATGGATCCTCACTTGTGGCAGTTGAAAATATCACTAAAGAAGAAGATCTATTTATAGGCAGAAAAAAAGTTTACAGCGGCAATCTACATGGCTCCTTTCTCTTCAGGAAAAAGCCATACTGTTTTTCCCTGGCCAGGGGGCTGAAAAGATTAGAAACGGATATGGATGCGGAGAAGAAATATTTAACTTTTCATGATTATAGCTCAACTGCTCCGGGTGCATACCTGGACAATTACATGGAAAGCCCGAAGGAAGAAGAAAATAAACTCGAATCGGCCAGCTTCGTAATTGCGACCGGCAGGGGCACAGGAAGCAGTAAAGAAATTTCCCGGTTGCAAAACATTGCCAGGGAGCTGGGCGCTGAATTTGGCGTCAGTCGCCCGGTAGTAATGAATGCCTGGGCACCCCTTGACCGGCTGATCGGGGCATCCGGAGCGGTTATCGGGCCCGAAGTTTGTCTTGCCCTGGCAGTATCAGGTTCACCACCCTTTTACTACGGTATCGAAAAAAGCAAAATAATAATCGCCGTAAACCGCGACGAACATGCTCCCATCTTAAAAGCAGCCGACATTGTAATTATCGATGACTACAAAATAGTTATTGATACACTTTTTAAATTGTTGAGGGATGAAAAAGGCGCCTGACAGCACACCTTCTGACAAATTAATTCCTGATGATACTATTTAACGCAGTGAAAAACCGTGTTTCAGGGGATCTGCGGGATCTACCAGCAGCGTGCCCATCCCCATCAGGTAAGCTTTACCTTTCACCTGGGGAACTACTGCCGGATAATCTCCAACCCGGGCAATGGCATTAATTTTTCCTTCGAACAAAGCACCCGTAATACTCTCGTGGTAAAAAAGACCACCGGTTTCAAGCTTGCCAAGTTGATGAAGCATAGCCATCCTGGCACATGTTCCGGTACCGCAGGGAGAACGGTCTACCATGGCATGTCCTAAAACAACAAGGCTTTTATGTGTATCTCCGGAGAAATCAGCCTCCTTAACAAATAAAATGTCCTCCACCGTGTTAATGTGCGGTTTTTCAGGGTGGGCAAGCGGTACGCTATTATTAATAAACTCCCTGATTGCCAACCCGTACCGAATAAAATTTTGAATATATTCTTTGCTGTGCTTTAAACCAAGCTTTTCCATTTCAACTATGCCAAAAAAATTACCACCGAATCCTATGGCAATTTCAACCTGGCCGTCTTCCAAATCAACCATCACATTATCCTTGTATAAAAACGAGGGAACTCCCTGAAGAATCGCATCTCCCGCTTTCCCCCCGGCTACCTCTACCTTTACCGTCACCAAACCTGCACCTGTTTCAAGCACAACCTCAGTTACCGGCTCAACTGCCGGCACCAAACCAAGATCAACTGCTATTGTGGCGATAGCCATTGAACCATGACCGCACATATTGTTATAGTAAGCGCTATCGATAAAAACTACACCCAAATCAGCATCCGGGTGGCACGGATCGACCAGAACAGCACCATACATGTCATCATGACCGCGCGGTTCAAGAACTACCGCAGTCCGAATATGATCATAATGGGTCATCATATATTCTCTTTTTTCAAGGAGTGTGCTGCCTTTAAGCTGCGGGCCCCTTAAAACCAGGCGCAGCGATTCACCACCCACATGGGCATCCACATACTTGATCATATATTCACTCACCGGCAAGCCCCCATTAACTGGTTATTTACTTAATCGCTCAGGCTATAACGTTTCTGAATCCGGTTATCAACAACACCAACCATGCGTTCCAGGAGGACTGTTGTAATTACAACCATCAGTATACCGGCCAGCATCATCCCGGTATTGAAAGTCCTGATTCCCTGCATAATAATCCTGCCCATTCCCCCTGCACCGATAAATACAGCATAGGTTGCGAGAGAAAAGTTCATAACCAGTGCAGTTCGGATGCCGGCAAAAATTACGGGAAAAGCTAATGGTATTTCTACTTTAAACAATAGCTGCAGGTCATTAGCTCCCATACCCCTTGCTGACTCCTTCAACTGGGGGTGAACCTGTATAATTCCAACACAGGAGTTTCTGATCACCGGTAGAAGTCCATAAATGACCAGGGCAATAAGTGCAGGCGTGCTGCCAATGCCCATAATTGGAATTAAAAATCCGAACAATGCGAGAATCGGTATTGTATAGAGGATGGAAACTGAACCTAAAATTGTATTTCGAAGCTTCTCGGTCCTGGAAATAGCTATACCAACCGGAACTCCTATGATTACGGTAAAGAAAGTAGCCCATAGAACAAGCGTTACATGTTCCTTTAATACTTCAAACATCAAATCCTGTCTGTTCAGAAAGTAAGCCCAGGCACTCGCTAATAATTCCATCATTTACCTCCCATTCTCAGCAACCAGGGCGGCGCAGGATCGAAACAGAACAATGCCCTTAAAGCCGGTGCTTTCATCGACAATAGGAAGCCAGGTTCTGCCTCCCCATAGCATTTCCTGAACTGCAAGTTTGACCGAAATGTCCGGAGAAGAGGCTTTAGGCAGGGGCTCAATTTGCTCTGCCGCGAATGAACCGTCTTTATTAAGGTCGCTGAGGGGAATATACCCTTTGCAATTTCCATCAGGTTCAACCACGAAAACATTTTCCCAATCTTTAAGTTCCTCTGCCTGAAGATCTACCTTTTCATGAATACGAACAAGGGGCACACTTTTTTCCAGGACCCTGGTGACAGGTATAGTATCAAAAACTTCAAACAGGGCTCCCTGGCCGATAAAATTCTTTACAAACTCATCATCTGACTTAACTATCTCCATCGGCGTCCCCAGGGTAACAAGCTCACCCTGGCGCAGGATACCGATCCTGTTCCCAACCTTGAAAGCTTCCTGCATGTCGTGGGTAACGAAAACAATTGTTTTTTGAATAGACTCCTGCAGCCTGAGCAGTTCATTCTGCAGCTGCTCACGGGTCAGGGGATCTACTGCACCAAAAGGCTCATCCATGAGCAAGATGTCGGGGTTAGCGGCAAGCGCGCGTGCAACTCCAACTCTTTGCTGCTGTCCACCGCTTAACTCCCGGGGATAACGATTTAGGTGGCTAAAATCCAGCCCAACAGTTTCTATCAGTTCTTCTGCCTTTTCTTTTTGCAATTTCTTCGACTGCTTGGTTAGTTTAAGAACAAAAGCGATATTTTCCTGGATTGTCAGGTGGGGCAGCAGCCCGATATACTGGATAACGTATCCAATAGAACGACGGAGCTCGACAACGTCGAGCTCCGCCACATCTGTCCCGTTGACCAGTATATTACCGGATGTGTGAGGAATCAGCTGGTTAATCATCTTCAGGGTAGTTGTTTTACCGCAGCCGGAAGGTCCGATCAAGACAAAGATCTCGCCCTTCTCAACTGATAAGCTAACCTCATTTACCACTTTATCCTGACCATACAGCTTGCTTACCTTTTGCAATTCAACACTGATTTCACGGGTCATACTGATCAACACCTCACGTATTCTAGAGAAGTCCCACTGATTCTAAGTATTCTCTTGCTACATCTTCCGGATCTTCCATTTCAACTTCAACAAGGTAGTTCAAACCGGTCATGGTTTCTTCGTCAATACTTCCCAGCAGCGGTTCCAGTGCTGCCAGAATGGAAGGATATTGTTCAAGGATTTCCGCACGCACAACATAAATTGCATCATATGGCGGGAAGAAGCTCTTATCATCTTCCAGGATTACGAAACCATACTCCTTAAGGCGGCCATCAGTTGAGAAAAGGGTGGTAAGATCGCCTTCACCCTGGTCCAGTGCTTCGTAGAAGAATGAGGTATCCACAATAACCCTGTTCACACCATCCATGTCAATACCGTAGGTTTCTGCAAGGCCAATATAGAGGTCAGGCCTGGTAAATGTGGTGTTATCTCCAATAAAAGTAAGTCCTTCGATCTCAGCCATTTCGGAGAGCTTTGTTACACCAAGCTCTTCAGCTCTTTCTGCTGTCATTGCAATAGCAAAGGTATTCTGGAAACCGATCGGATCAAGCATG
>SKWE01000102.1 GCA_007129055.1 Syntrophomonadaceae bacterium | reverse complement strand
CAAGTTTTTTATTGAAAGAAGAGGGTAAGGAGTCCCTGTTGTTTGATCCTTTTATCAGCGGGAACCCACACGCCCCGTTGAAAGCTGAAGAGCTGAAAGCAGACTATATTCTTGTTTCACATGGCCATGCAGATCATCTGGGAGATGCTTATGATATAGCAAAGGCCAATGATGCAACCATTATTTCCACAGCAGAGGTGGCTGGCCAGGCAGGTGAACAGGGGATCACAACCCACGCCCAGCACCTTGGAGGGCGGCACAGCTTCTCTTTCGGTTCGGTAAAGCTGACCCTGGCTTTTCACGGTGCCGGAATCCCGGGTGGTCATGCCTGCGGCTTCGTGGTTGACTACTATGGCAAAAAAATCTACTTCGCCGGTGATACTGCCCTTTTTGGCGACATGAAACTGATCGGTGAACTTGATCAGCTGGATCTGGCGCTATTGCCGATCGGCGACAACTTTACCATGGGCATTGATGATGCAGTTGTGGCGGCATCCTTTTTAAAAGCGGAAACGGTAATTCCCTATCATTACAACACCTGGCCGGTGATAGAAGCAGATCCGGAAGAGTTTAAAAAGAAGGTTGAAGAAAAGACTGACAGCCGCTGCGTTGTTCTCCCACCGGGTGAGGTATACCAGCTGTAGCTTAAATGACAAAAACAATCACCAGAAATGGCGATACCAGAAGCGGGGACGGTTCTCTTTTCAGGTTTTCGGTAAAATAGATTTCCATTTTACCTGAAAAGAGAACCGTCCCCGCTTCTGGTTGTGGTTTATCTTTTATGACCTGTAAAGGGGCCTGGTCAGGCAGGTTGGTCCGCCTCCGCCCTTAATTGAGACATCCTGTCCGTGGTATTCAAATACCGTTGCCCCGGCCTTTTCGAGCGCTGCCTTCGTACGCGGGCTGCCGGCAACCATTACGCATTTACGCGGTTCAAGGGCCAATACGTTACAGGCGAAATTGTCATATTCCTCGTCGGGGACTTCAACAAATTTAATCCCTTTTTCAATCAACAAATTACGGAATGTGACCGGCATCTGACGGGAGTAAACTACTGCCAGATCGCGATCAACAGGGCTGATCATTGACATCAGGTGCAGGCATTCCTCCGGTCCGTTCCAGTGCGGCAGGTGCACTTCCACAATCTCTTCTACTATACCCCTGGTTAGTTCTCTCAGCTGCGCTATTCCTTCCCTGTTAGTACGGTAGCCGATTCCGACCGCTGCTGTATCATCATCAAACCAGACAACATCTCCGCCTTCTATCCTGCCCGGAGCCTTAATCTCCCCTATCACCGGTATGCCAAGTTCTTTCAGGTAGTCCGCTATTGCTGCCGGTTCACCCTGCCTCTCTTTTTTACCCATGTTGCATAAAACCGCGCCTTTTTTTGTAATAATAACCGGGTCATGGGTGTATATGGAATCAAGGCCTGTCCGGTCATCTTCCGGCAGGTAGTGAATCTCGGGCACATTATTTTCAATGATTGCAGCAAACTGATTGTATTCCTGCAGTACTTTTTCAAAATCAGGCCTGCTGGGGTAATGCAGCTTTTGCCATTGCTGGTTAACAAAATCCTGCCCCAGCCAGGCTTTTGCCGGGCTTTTCATCAGCACCGACTGGATCTTTCCTGTTTCAGACTGACCATTAAATGTAAGCATTCTAACCTCCACCTTCAATTGATGAACTTCTAAAGCTATTGTAACATAGCAGCTTTATTTTCACAGGCCCTATTATCTCTTTTGGTTTGCCGGGCTTCTCCAAGTATAGTATCATTATATGGGGATATAATAATAAGACTGTTTTTTATGGAAACGCTGTATTAAATCATAAAACACTGATCTGAAAAAGGATGTATTAGATAATGACTATAAAACTTGATGAACTGATAAAAAGTTTTAATAAGGCAGGCTACATATGCGAAGAAAGCACTGCGCTTACTGTATTCCTGGCCCTGGATCTGCAGAAACCGCTTTTGATTGAGGGCGCGCCAGGGGTTGGAAAAACTGAAATGGGCAAAGTGCTGGCCCATATTCTTGATACGGATTTAATCCGCCTGCAATGCTATGAAGGGTTGGATGAAACTAAAGCTTTATATGAATGGAATTATCAGCGACAGCTCTTAAGAATCCAGATGAACCGTAACCTGGAGGGCGAACAGATCAAGGAAGATGATCTCTTCTCAGACGATTACCTGCTGGAACGTCCCCTTTTAAAAGCAATCCGTGCTGAAAAGAGATCTGTTCTGCTGATTGATGAAGTAGATAAGTGCGATCCTGAATTTGAAGCATTTCTTTTCGAAGTTTTATCTGATTTCCAGGTGTCTATTCCCGAGCTTGGAACGGTTGCGGCGAAAAATATTCCCGCCGTGGTATTAACCAGCAATAATGAAAGAGAACTTTCTGATGGTCTTAAAAGACGTTGTCTTTATCTTTACCTCGATTTCCCTGGTGTAGAAAAAGAGGTTGCAATTATTAAGGCAAAAGTACCCCAGGCTGGTGATCGCCTGGCCTGGGAAACAGCCCGCATTGTTGCTCACCTCCGCCAGCAGCAGGATTTGCGTAAAAAGCCTTCAATAGCGGAAACGCTTGACTGGGTAAGGGCGCTGGTTGCCCTGAACCGAAAACGCCTTGATGGAAAGCTGGTTTCAGAAACCTTAAACCTGCTGCTAAAGACCCATGCCGACCAGGAATATTTCCAGCGTGAAATTGGTGCTGAAGGAGTTAATAGTTTTCTTAAGCAGTCCGGAAACGGCGGTGAAATTTGTAAGTGCCGGTAAAAGAGAAACTACCACAAAGCCATTTTGAAGACAACCTGGCTGTTTTTGCAAGTTTACTGAGAGAAGAAGGGTTACCGGTAGGGACCACTGAAATGGTCGATGCTTTAAGTGCCCTTTCCCGGATAGATCTTTCAAGCCGCGATCAGTTTAAAACCAGCCTGCAGGCAACGATGGTTAAAAATCGACGTGATCAGGCTCTATTTAACCGCCTCTTTGATAGTTTTTTTCTGCCCCCGGAAGAGCTTAAAAAACAATCGGAAAGAGGGGCCAGGTACAAAAAAGAGCTGGAAAGCAAGATGGACCAGGCTTCCAGGGAAATGCAGTTTAAGGGGGAAATGCTGGGGCTCAGCCAGGACGAACTGCAGCAGTACGGCTCTTTACCCAGCGAACAGCGCGACCGGCTGCAGGATTTTGTGGCAAAAACAGAAGCCGGGGTAAATGTGGAACCGCAATTCAAACCGCTCCTGGAAAACGTGGTTAAAAGCCACCTCCGCTACTGCCGCAGCCAGGAGAAACGCAGCCGGGAAGAGACGGTAAGCCGCGGAACCGGTTCCGGCACCGGCGGTGAAGGGGCAGAGGGCAGTGACGGTTTAACAGATTACCTGCGTGAAATTGATATTGAACAGATCCAGGCGGCTGAACTTCCCGCAGCAGAACAACTGCTGCAGAGATTGTCCCGCAAACTGGCAGTACAGATTTTACGCCGCCGCAGAAGCGGTCCGCGCAGCGGCCCGCTGGACCTGCGCAGATCACTAAGGGATAATATGCGCTATGGCGGAATAATATTTAAGCTGAAACATAAACCGAAAAGGCGTTCAAAGCAGCAGCTGCTATTGCTCTGTGATGTTTCCGGGTCAATGAAAAAATACAGCACCTTTGTAATTCATTTTCTACTGGGGCTCCAGGAAGTAGTGCGCAACCTGTCCTGTTTTTCTTTTTCCGACAGTGTCGAAAACCTGACGCCCGAGTTAAAAGGAAGGTCAGGGTTAAAGCCGCTTCTTGACCGGGTCATTCGCCGCAGCAAAAACTGGGGTGGAGGAACTAACCTGGCAAAAGCCCTCGATCAGCTTTCTGAAAAATACCCTGACTACCTGAATGCCAAAACAACCCTGATAGTTGTAAGCGATACAAAAACTGTATCTATCGATCAGTCTGTAAAAAGACTTGGTGCGATTCGCGATAAGGTGAAAAGGATAATCTGGCTTAATCCCATGCCTTTAGAACAATGGAGTGATTACCGTTCCGTTGCTTCCATCGGCGAACTGGTCGATATGTGGCCCTGCAGTACCATAGCTCAACTGGAAGAAGTTCTGACCGGCAGGCTATAAACTATAGAAAATGTAGGAGGAAAGATTATGACAAAAAGAATAGCAATCGCAGGAAAAGGCGGAACAGGAAAAACTACACTATCAGCCCTGATTATCCGCTACCTGATTGAAGAAAAGAAGGATGTAAGCATCCTGGCAGTAGATGCCGATGCCAATGCGAACCTGAACGAGGCCCTGGGCGTGGAAGTGCACCATACCATTGGGACAATCCTGGAAGATACAAAAAAACCGGATGCAGTACCGACCGGTATGACCAAGGATATTTTCATCGAGTATCGCCTTAGCCAGGCCATGGTTGAGGAGGATGCCTATGACCTGGTGGTAATGGGCAATCCCCAGGGGCCAGGCTGTTACTGTTATCCTAATGATTTGCTGAAAAATTACCTGGAGAAGTTAAGCAAAAACTACGATTACATGGTTATCGATAACGAAGCAGGTTTAGAGCACTTAAGCAGAAGGTTGCTGCCAAGTGTAGACCTGCTGCTGGTTACCAGTGATGCAACAGCCCGCGGTGTTCGTTCTGCCGGCCGGGTTAGAGATATAGTAGATAATGTAAAGATTGCTGTCTCCAAAATGGGCCTGATTATCGGGCGAAGCCGCCCTGGTGAAGCGGATGAATTAAAGGGTGAGATTGAAAAAACCGGCCTGGACTTTTTCGGGGAAGTGACCAACGATCCGCAGGTTGCGGAATATGACCTGAAAGGGAAGGCCCTGCTGGCCCTGCCTGATGATGCGGTTGCTGTAAAATCAACGCGTGAAATTTTTAAAGCGCTTGACCTATAATCTTTTTCCAGGGAGATGATCAGGATGTTATTTGCCGACCGGCAGGAAGCCGGGGAACGCCTGGCCGATAAACTTCTTCATTTCAAGGATAAAAACCCGCTGATTCTCGCTGTTCCACGTGGCGGCCTGACTGTAGCCGAGCCTGTATTAAAGAAAATTAGCGGAGAGCTTGATTTAATCATTACCAGGAAAATCGGGGCGCCCTACCAGCCGGAACTGGCTATAGGCGCTGTAACCGGTGATGGTTTTGTAATGCTGAACGAGGATATCCTTTCCCGTGTTAGTGCAGATAAAAAATATATTGAAAAAGCTGTAGCTGAGGAAGTAGAAGAAATTAAACGCCGCCTGAAGGCATACAGGGGTGAACGGCCAGCGCCGGCTTTAGACAACAGGATTGTGATCTTGATCGATGATGGCGTGGCTACGGGTTATACGCTGCTGGCCGCCCTGCGCAGCCTGCAGGAGAAAAAGCCGGGCAGATTAGTCCTCGCCGTTCCTGTCGGACCGCCTGATACATTTAAAAAACTGCAGCAGGAAGTTGACGAGCTGGTCTATATTGAAGCCCCTGCTAATTTTGCCGCCGTGGGTCAATTCTATCGCCGTTTTGACCAGGTCAGCGATGCCGAAGTCAGCGCTGTTTTAAAGCGGGCCTGGCAGGTTTGAAAGGAGTTTTAACTTATGTCAGAGCATGTTCTTGATATTAAGGAAATAATGTCTGTTCTGCCGCACCGTTATCCCTTCCTGCTGGTTGACAGGATAACAGGGCTTGAACCGGGGAAAAGCGCAGCCGGTATAAAAAATGTAACCATCAATGAACCTTTTTTCCAGGGACATTTTCCGGGAGAACCGATAATGCCGGGTGTGCTGATTGTTGAAGCGCTGGCCCAGGTTGGCGCAGTGGCGGTATTAAGTCTTCCTGAAAACAAGGGAAAGTTGGCCCTTTTTACCGGGATCAATAACTTCAAGTTTAAGAAAATGGTTAAGCCTGGAGACAGGCTCGAGCTATCAGTTGAATTAACGGCCATGCGCAGCAACCTTGGAAAAGGAAACGCCAAGGCCTTTGTCGATGGGAAGGTGGCTGCATCCGGGGAACTCTGGTTTGCATTTATGAATCAGGAAGATCTGGATTAATGCCTGCTTTAAATTGACATGAAAACATATTTAATGTAGTATATTAATACAACTTAATATAGTTACTCTTATCCAGAGCGGAGGAGGGACAGCCCCGATGAATCCCGGCAACCGATCGTTATGATAAAGGTGCCAATTGCTGCGGAACTAATAAGAGTTCCGGGAGATGAGAGGTGCCAGGAAGGCCTCTTGAATCGTAGAGGCTTTTTTTATTGCCCGGTTATTACCGGCCGGAATAAAGAATCTGGCTTGAAAATAATACTCTAAAGGAGGAAATGTTTGTGGATCAGAAAAATTACCTGTTTACTTCAGAATCTGTTACTGAAGGCCATCCGGACAAGCTGGCTGACCAGATATCCGATGCTATCCTGGATGTAATTATGGAAGAAGACCCGCAGGGCAGGGTGGCGGCCGAGACCATGGTTACCACCGGTTTAGTCCTTGTTTGCGGTGAAATAACAACAGAGTGCTACGTGGATATACCTAAAGTGGTCAGGGATAAAGTTAAGGAAATTGGCTATACCAGGGCCAAGTACGGCTTT
>SKWE01000174.1 GCA_007129055.1 Syntrophomonadaceae bacterium | reverse complement strand
TAGTTATATTTTTAATTAGTGATACCTTTGTGAAGTTTGCAAAAATTATAGCTGATTTATGTGCATTTTGCACAAGCTTTTTAAAATATTTTAGGCAACATGGTAAAAGCCCTTCCACAAAGCGCCAATTATACCCCCTGATCCTAATGCTTCGGTGAATTTTGCCACTCCAATGCCTGAAAATTAACCAGGTAGCAGCAATAAAAAGGGGAAGAGCACCCTGGCGCTTCCCCCTGCTGTTATCATATCATTAGCCGGATATACCCAACTCTTCTTCCCTCCGGGCTATAATTGCCAGAAGCGAGTTATGGGCCCCTTCCGGCAGGGGATCTGGCTGATGGGAAGCCAAAATTTCCCTTGCCTTTTCATCACAGACCGTTCCCAGGTCCCTGGAGCCCCTGGCATCCCAGAACTGGCGCATCCGGCGGTCAATAAATTCCGGGCTGGATAGTTTTCGCATATTTTTATATGTATGTTCCTCTCCCAGGAAGTGACCACGTGCACCTACACTTTTGATCACATCCACTGCAAGAGTCTCATCATTAACCGGTATGCCTTCTAAAACTTTCCTGGTCATGGCTATAATCTCGTTATCCATCACCAGCTGTCCGAAACTCATCGTTAAACCCATTTCCAGCATCCCCCCGCCGTAGATCATATTGGCACCTGCCAACGCCGGCAGCAGGGTGGTTAAGGTTTTTTCATGTCCCGACTGCGCATCCGACAACTTGCTGTCGCCCTACGTGCCCGCTACGTAACTGGGAAGCAGGTACATCTGGGCCAGTTTCGCCACCGCTGCGCTGATCAGGCCCAGCTCAGGGCAGCCGACAGAAGCGGTCGTCAGCTTCAGGTCAATCATCGAGGTGGAACTGCCGTACATCACCGGGGCGCCCCTGCGGGCGAGCTGGGCCAAAACAATTCCTCCCAACACCTCGGCATTATGAGTTACCAGGGTTCCAGCCAGGGTAACAGGTGATGTTGCACCTGCCAGGGCCATGGAAAGGATATTCTGCGGCAGGTTTGCCCGGGCATAAGCTATGATCGGATCCGCACAGCCTTCAGAAATAGTCAGGGGGCTCTGTGGGCAGGTGCAGCCTGAAACTATAGGCCTATCCTTTAGCTTTTCTTTCCCTCCGGCTACGGCGGCAGCCATTTCAATCAACAGTTCTGCCGAACGCTTGTCGTGGCAGGGCTGGGGCACATGTTTAGTTGTATTTGCCACCGTTACCTCGTAGTTGTGCAGGCTTTCCAGCTCCGGGTGCACATCACGGGGCGCAACCGTGTTTTCCAGCATGTCATACTGATCCAGGGCATCGACCAGCCGAGCTACATCGCCCTTGTCTTTTTTGGTTGACTGGCGGTATTCCCCGGTGAAGGGGTCGATAACCATAACGCCTTCCCCGAAGGGGCAAAAATTTACCCTGCCGTTTTCAAGGACAATGTCGTGCTTTGGATCGCGCCCGGCCAGGAAGACTTTTTTGGGTGAAGAGGAAATGGCATCTTCAACTATATGGGCCGGTATTTTTACAATACTGTTTTCCCGGTCCACAGTACAGCCCCCACCGTCATAGATTTCCACGGCTTCTTCGCTCTGTACGTACAGCCCCGTGTACTCCAGCACTTCCAGGGTAGCGTCGTGGATCATTTCCAGATCTTCGTCACTGAAGAGCTGAATACTGCAGCCAATAAAAGAGTTTCTGCCGGCTATCCTGTTTCTTTTCAAGCAAACCACCTACCTTTATTAATATTCTAAATAAAACGGGTCATTTGAGGCCGCTGCGCTTTTTAAAATGCTCAACCGAGTTAATTTTAATCCCCAAAAGGTCAGCAATCCGCACTTTCGCCGCTATACCTTTCGCTGCACCGGGGTCGGGCATGGGATACCCTATATCCAGATCCTGCCTGATTTCCCTCATTACAGAGCAATCAGCAAGCTCTGCAGCTGTAACCCCAAGTTTATCGGCAATATATTTTTTTGCCTGGTTTATTTTCATGCCGCGGTTTAACTGCATCCGCATTACCAGATCTCCGGCGCTGCGAATTCCACCCATCCCGACGGCCACTTCCTGTGTTGCTTCGTTGCCGAACGGATCACCTGAACCTACCTATAAACCGTCTGCCTTGCCGATTTCCACCAGCGCTTTTGCCGCCCTGGATACCGCGTCGGAAGGGGGCACCGGTGACATGGGTGTAGCTCCAACTCCCATACCTACATTGGCATGAACAGGAATATTTGCCGCCTCTGCGCAAGCCTTGATAAAAGTAACTGCCCGGGCCAGGTTCCAGGGGAAAGTCATATTGCTGTTCGTATTTACAACGGGGCCGAAGATACTGACCCCTGCCTTTTCAGCCAGTTCAACCTGCCGGTGAGGGTACAGGCCGGCCACGCGAGCACCGCCATACTCAAGCTGGCCGTGCATGCCTATAACGAACTCACCAGACATGCCCATTTCTATTCCAAGGTCCGGGTACTGTTTTTTTACCTTCTCAATGGCCAGCAGGGCAGCAACAACATCTGCATCTCCTGAAGCCCCGCAGGTATCGAAATTCATGCCATCCGCCCCGGCATTATACATACCGCCTGATATATAGACCATATCTTTCACAGCATGTTCTATCGCTTCTTCCTGGGCTTTCCTCGATTCTTCTATTTTCCCCAGCGGCATCAGCTCCGACCAGTTGTCAACCGGCCCATCAGGTTTAGTATAAAGGCCAAGGTTGGGCATGGCCCCGTACAGCACCGGCATTATAGTATTAAGCTGCACGTTCTCCATCACTTTTGCTTCATCGTTAAGAATAGCCTTTACCACCTTGTAGCTGTAATCAATATTGCCAAGATCCAGCGAATCGGCAGCGAGCACCTTTTCATGCACCTGGATAGCGGTCGCCCTGTCCATCGATATGTCTGCCTGGTAGTTGATTTTAAAGGCCCCTGAATCAGATGATGTAACCACTTCGCTTCCCCTGGTTACACTGGCAACATTAACGGGGGAAGTTACAATTTCAAAAAGATAGTCTAGTTCTTCTTTCGTCAGTTCAGGTATCTTGCCCCGTCTTGCTGCATCAGCAGTTCCCTCTTTCAAATCATGTTGAATGGTTTCTGCATCAAGATAAATCCCCGTTCCATCACCCATCCGGGTAAAATATTTTTGCAAAAACACACACCTCCCCTGAGCTTTATTATATAGATACGCATAGATACTTAAAAATATTTTCCTCCCTCATTATATTACTATTTAAAGAAATAACCAGCCTTCTAGACGCGAACCCCTGATTAATAGTTGCAAAATTAAGATAAGTGTTTCATAATAGAAACACGAAGAAGGAGGTTGCCCCCATGCAAAAAGAGCTCTTAAAAGCAGTATTCCGCAGCATCGAGGGATCGCCTTTTGCTGTTACCTACTGGGATGGTCAAACCGAGTTCTTTGGAAACGGGGAAAGCGGTGAACCTGGATTTACAATAATCTTCAGGGAACCCCTGGATGTTCGCGAAA
Source organism: Syntrophomonadaceae bacterium (assembly GCA_007129055.1). Classification (GTDB taxonomy): domain Bacteria; phylum Bacillota; class Dethiobacteria; order DTU022; family DTU022; genus SLQM01. The sequence goes on along the minus strand of SKWE01000174.1, from coordinate 3,066 downwards.
TGTTCAGCACTCCCGAAACCAGCTTCGGCGAAGCCTACATAGAGGAGAAAATTGATGTAGAAGGGGATTTTGCCGCACTGCTGAACCTGCTAATCGAAAATGGGGATCTTTTCAGAAGGGGTAGAGACCGTCAAAATATTTTTCAGCGTTTAGCAATGGGACGGCCCGTGGAACATGAAGAAACTGAAGCAGAAATTGCGAAGCACGAATATGATCCGGAAAATGATTTTTTTAAATTATGGCTTGACGATACTCTAAGTTTTTCCTGCGCCTACTTCAAAACCGGGCAGGACAGCCTGGAACAGGCACAGCACCAGAAAATTGAATATATCTTAAAAAAGATGCAGCTGAAAGAAGGCGAAACCCTGCTTGATATTGGAAGCGGATGGGGGAGGTTGATTGTCAGCGCTGCCCGGGATTTTGGGGTTCAGGCACTGGGCATTACCCTCAGCAGGCAGCAGGAAGAAGAAACAAGAAAACTGATTAAAGAAGAAGGATTGGAAGGCAAAGTCGATGTGCGGGTTGCCGATTATCGTGACCTTGCTGTTGAAGGCCTGACCTTTGATAAAATCATCAGCGTGGGCATGTTCAAATATGTAGGCCGGGAAAATATTGAGTGGTATTTTAAATGCCTGAAAAAAATGCTTAGACCGCAGGGACTGTCTTTAATGCATACTATCAACAGGCCCAAAGAAGGCCCTTTAAACCCCTGGCTAAAAAGACATGTCATCCCCTGGGGCTATGTTCCTTCCCTGCGCGAAATCATCTGGCAGCTTCCTGAGCATTCTTTCCATTTAATTGATGCCGAAAGCCTGCGCTCTCACTATGCCATGACCACGGCCTGCTGGGCTGAAAACTTTGAAAAGGTTGCAGATCAAATCAGGGTAAAGTACGGCGAACGTTTCGTTCGCATGTGGCGTCTTTACCTGGTTGGCTGCAGCGCTTCATTTGTCAGCAGCGGCCTGGATGTCCACCAACTGCTCTTCAGCAGGGGGCTATGCAGCGATCTGCCGCTGACCCGCGACCACCTCTACAGGTGAAAATAATCAACACCCGTACCAAGACAGTTAATATCACACCTGCTAAGCCCCTTATTATCAGCTATTTTATTGACCATCTGCCATCAGCTGTGGTATTATTGCTCAAATAATCAACCTAAACGGAGAAGATATATGCAAAACCTGAAGCTGGCTGAACTAGGTAAAGATGGAAAAAGAACAACTATAAAAATTGGCGATATTGTCATTGGCGAAGATTTCGTCGTTATCGCCGGACCCTGCGGAGTGGAAAGCGAAGAGCAAACCGTAAATACCGCTAAAGCCGTCAGGGCAGGGGGCGGCATGATGTTCAGGGGCGGTGCCTACAAGCCCCGCACCTCACCCTATGATTTCCAGGGTTTGGGCCTGGAAGGGCTAAAAATCCTGGAAAAGGCCAAGCTGAAAACAGGGCTGCCCATTGTTACAGAAGTTATAGACCCCCGCGATGTTTCATGGGTTTGTGAATTCGCTGATATTCTGCAGATTGGCGCAAGGAATATGCAAAACTTTTCACTGCTCAAGGAAGTGGGCCGGGCCGGAAAACCGGTTCTGTTAAAAAGAGGCATGTATTCCACCCTCAAAGAGTGGTTAAACTGCGCTGAATATATTTTAGCCGAAGGCAACATGGATGTAATCCTCTGTGAAAGGGGCATCCGGACTTTTGAAACCTACACCAGGAACACTCTCGATTTAAGCATGATTCCCGCTATCAAGGAGCTCAGTCACCTGCCTGTTTTGGTAGATCCTTCTCACGGCACCGGAAAGCTAAGCTTAATTGAAAAAATGAGCTTCGCGGCCATAGCGGCAGGAGCAGACGGCCTGCTGCTGGAAGTGCACATCAACCCCTGTGAAGCAAAAAGCGATGCCGACCAGCAATTTAACCCGGAACAGTTTGCCCAGCTGATGAAAAAAATCGTAAAGCTGCAAAAATTTATGCAGGAAAAGGCTTTTAACTCTTCTATAATAAGTGGTGATATAAAATGAAACTGGACGAAATCAGGCACAATATTGACTTAATCGACTCAAAAATTTTGAAGCTCTTAAATGACCGTTTTGAACAGGGGTTGCTGGCAAAAAGGTTCAAGGATAAAATTGAGGACCCCGGGCGCGAAAAAGAGGTTCTGGAGAAGATAAGAAATAATGCCAACGCTTTAATCGAAAGCGATTTCAGCGAAGAGATCTACAAAAATATTCTGACCCAGAGCAAGAAGCTGCAGGCGAAAGACCTGGTTATAATCGGTTTCCAGGGAGAGCACGGAGCCTACAGTGAGGAAGCTGTCAGGCGCTACAACAGGGACTATGTTACCATACCCTGCACCACTTTCAACGAAGTTTTCGAAGGCGTTAATTCAGGCATGTACGACTACGGCATTGTTCCCGTGGAAAATACGCTTGGAGGGGTTGTCGGACCGGTTAATGAACTGCTAATCAATACTGATTTACAAATAATCGGGGCCATCGATATGCCTGTCCATCACTGTCTGCTAATGGTTCCCGGCACTGATCACCGCGACACCAGGGAAGTTTATTCACATTCCCAGGCCCTGGCCCAGTGCAGGCGCTTCTTGTCCCGCAACAACCTGACCCCGGTTCCCTATTACGATACTGCCGGCGCTGCGAGAATGATCGCTGAAAAGCAGCCACGGGGCTGCGCCTGCATAGCAGGCAAGCTATCTGCAGAACTTTATAACCTGGAAATTTTAAAAGAGAACATTGAAGACTTAAGCAGCAACCGTACCAGGTTTCTACTGCTCTCCAAGCAGCCGCATGAAGACGGCGGCACGAAGTGTACCATCACTTTTACAACGGAGCATAAAGCAGGCACCCTGTTCAGCGTCCTTGAGCTGTTCGCCAGCTCGGGCATTAACCTGACCAGGATTGAATCAATTCCCAATGAACCGGGCGACTATTCCTTCTTCCTCGATTTCGACGGCTCAATAAAGGATCCACAAATTACCAGCACCCTGGAGAAAGCAGAAAAACAGACATCCGGGTTCAAGGTATTGGGCTGTTACAATGAACGAATAGT
>SKWE01000241.1 GCA_007129055.1 Syntrophomonadaceae bacterium | reverse complement strand
TAATAGTTAATTAAATTTTCTGTGCTTGGAGGAATAAGCAAATATTTGCCGAAGTTAAGATCCGGCATGATCAAATAAGAGACGGGGATATTTATGAGTCGGCTAAAAGTATTAATTGTTGAAGATTCGGAAGATGACCTTCTGCTTCTATTGCACACCCTAAAAAATGGCGGGTTTGAGTCTGAATATACCTGCGTTGAAACCCGGGAAGATATGCTTAAAGCGTTAGAGGATGAACAGTGGCAGGTGGTTATTTCAGATCATGCCATGCCTTGTTTCAGCGCCCCTGAGGCGCTCGATACCTTAAAAACCAGCGGGCAGGATTTGCCTTTTATTATAGTCTCTGGAACAATTGAAGAAAAAAAAGCACAGGAAATAATCAAAGCCGGTGCGCAGTCCTATATCATGAAAGAAAACCTCTCAGCACTAATTCCTGAACTTGAACGTGTAATCAAGAAAGACACTCACAGCCATAAGGACAATAATTAAATACCAGGTTTGGTTTGCCCAAGTTCAAAGAAAAAGGGGTTGCTTTTTTCTCTACGCTGTATGGGAAATAATCCTGGTTCCAAGTTATATAACTTATAAGAGCGGCAGGTTAGATGCCGCATTTTTTTATTGCCTCATTTTGTTCAAAATATTATGATACATAAAAAGCAACAAATCTGAGTGTTTGCCATTGTTTTTACAGGCACCTCGTGAAAAGGTAGAAAGAAAAGTGACTTTTTGGAAGAGGTTTATATGTTTCAGTTAATAAATGTTGCATACAAAAATATCATCCAAGTAGATGACCTGGAAATCAAACAGGGAGAGATTACCTGTATAGTCGGTGAAAGCGGCAGTGGGAAAACTACATTGTTAAAGCTTTTAAATCACCTGGTTGATTATAAACAGGGAGAAATATTCTATCGGGGCAAAGAGTTAAAAGGCCTTGATGCGGTTATGCATAGAAGACAGGTGGTCCTTTTACCGCAGACCCCGGTGGTTTTCCCGGGAAATATCAGGGATAACCTGCTTGTCGGGCTAATCTATTCTGATAAAGAAATTGTTGAAGGTAGAATATTGCTGGATGCGCTTAAAGATGTCGGCCTGGAAAAAAAACTCGAGGAGGATGCCGATAAACTTTCAGGTGGTGAAAAGCAGCGGCTTGCACTGGCCCGGGTTTTATTAATGGAACCGGAAGTTCTGTTGCTTGATGAGCCTACTTCCGCTCTCGACGAAGATACAGAAACTGTTATAACGGAATATATATGCAGCTACCTTGAAAAGGGAAATAAAACAATCATCATGGTGACTCACTCCCGGGCATTGGCTAAAAAACTGGGAAAAATGATCGTAACTGTTAACAATGGAAAAATTATAAGCATAGAGGAGGGGCCTGCCAATGGATGGAATAATTGAAATAGGGCCGCTTCGCCTGCTCTTTGCCTATGGGTTCTTACTGCTTGTTTTATTTTTTACCAGGAAGCAGGGTATAGGGAAAGAAAAGGAGATAATTATATCTACCATCAGGATGACCCTGCAGCTTATTATTATGGGGTACATACTGGTCTATATTTTTGATCAAAGCAATGTGTTAGTTACTATTCTGATTTTTGTAGTTATGGTTACCTTTGCTATTCGCAATATTTTTTCCAGGGTAAAAACTTTTATGAATAAAAGGCTGCGCAGGGTTGTAGTTATTTCTATGTTAACCGGTACGGTGGTAACTACTTTTTATTTTTTACTCCTGGTAATTAATCTTGACCCCTGGTATGAACCGCGCTATTTCATTCCTATAGCCGGGATGGTTATTGGTAATTCGATGACCGGGATTGCCCTGGGAACAGAACGTTTGCTTGGAGAAATGAAATCCAGGAAACAGCTTGTTGAAGGTGCACTAATGTTGGGTGCTACACCCAGGGATGCCACAATGGGCATCACCAGGGATGTATTCACTTCTGCCATCATGCCTACAATAAACTCAATGGTCGGAATGGGCATTATCTTTTTGCCCGGGATGATGACCGGCCAGATACTTGCCGGTATATCTCCCCTGGTTGCCATTGAATATCAAATCGCAATCATGCTCGGTATCCTTGGTGCAGTCTCTATAACGCTTTTTATGCTGACCAGGCTTGGTTACCAGACTTTCTTTAACAAGTGGAGTCAGCTTGAAGATATGGAGGAATAAACGATGAGAATTGAAAACCTGCACAGCGAAATTAAAAGCTATCTGGACAGCAGTCCCCTGAACAGGGTGGAAGAACTGGCCATCGATAGGATATTTACCTATCCCCTGGTGGCAATTGCAGGTGCCGGGGATCCGCTATTTAAAAAAATGAAAGATCCATCTGTAATTGGTGAACACTTTTTACTGCCTGAAGAGTGGCTGCCCGGGGCTGAGACTGTTATATCCTACTTCATTCCCTTTTCTGAGCAAATCCGTAAGGCGAATCGTAAGAGCGGATTACCGGCAAAGGAATGGGTATACGGGCGTTATGAGGGAGAGCAATTCAATGAGTCACTGAGAAAGTTTATTGTTGATTATATTAATGATACTGGCGAAGGGAAAGCCCTGGCCCCCATGCTGGATAACCGTTTTCAAATAGTGGACCGACTAAGCAGCAACTGGTCTGAAAGACATGCTGCTTACATTGCCGGACTGGGCACATTTTCCTTAAGCAGATCGCTTATAAGCTCAAAGGGTTGCGCCGGAAGGTATGGCAATATAATTACAACAATACCTTTTCCGGTAACTGCACGGGCGTATTCAGATCTATATGAGCATTGCAATTTTTGCGGTGAATGTATAAAAAGATGCCCTGCCCGGGCTATCAGCATGTCAGTTCCGGATAGGGGTGCAGGGATGGAAAAGGAAGTCTGCGCAAATTATAGCCGCGATGTATTGTTCCCCCGTTTTAACCCAAGGCCGGGTTGCGGAAAATGCCAGACAGCAGTCCCCTGCGAAGAGAGAATTCCTGATATAATATAAACAGAGGGGCGCTGATATGGAAAATAAAGCTAAACAGTTTATTGATGCTATAACTAAATACAACCCCCTGGCTATTTATATTCCCGGTTCGCCTGACCCCGATGCTATAGCTTCAGCATATGCTATAAAATCTATACTTGGGCAGTTTTCTGTTGATGCGGATATATTTGCAGAGAAGAGGTTGTCACTGCCTCAAAACAGGGCCTTTGTTGAGCGCTTGAAAATTCCTTTGTATTATGAAAAAGCTGTTAATCTTGATAAATATAAGGCATATATTGTGCCTGATTTTCAAAACAACCTGGTAGAAAGCATTGGTGATGCAATTCCCTGTGCTGCTCACATAGACCATCACGGCAAGTCTAAGAGTACAATTAAATGTGATTTTTCCCTGATTGAAAAAGAAGTGGGTTCAACCAGCACCCTCATTGCCCTGTTAATCAAGAATAGTAATCTTGATTTTTTTGGTAAAGAAATGGCCTCTGTTGCAACCGCCCTGACGTTTGGCATTCAGACCGATACCGATAAGTATAATCACATTACCCCTCTTGATTTTGAAGCCCTTAGTTATCTTGCAGAGTTTGCCGATAATGATATTCTCCAGGATTTGAACAGCATGCCCCTTTCTCAGGAGCTGCTTCTCTATTACAACCGGGCTAAAGGCAATGAAACGGCATATAAAGACTGGGGGTTTTTCGGGATAGGGTATATTGATGCAAAGCACAGGGATATGATAGCCATAGCAGCAGATATGATCCTTGAAAAATCTGAGTATAATGTTATTGCGGTTTACGCCCTGGTGGAAAACCAGCGCAAGAGAGAGCTAAACCTGGATGTTTCTTTGAGATCTAAAAACAATAATGTTGATTTAAACAGGTTAATAAAAAAGATTACCCCTTCAGGTGGCGGTCGGCAGTATAAGGGAGCTTACCAGGTAAAGCTTAACTATTTTACTAATGCCCCCGACAAAGATTTGTTCTGGTCGACTGTTGAAGCAACCACCCTGGAAACCCTGCGAAAAAGCAGGGATACACTATACATTACAGGCATTGAAAAGGTATACAGCAATATTAAGAAAAAGGTTGTGTCTTTCCTTAAAAAGGATAAGATGGAATAATCTATAGTTTGGCAAGTAATAACCTATTATTGCAAAAGAGTTATACTAACCTCTTCAAACCGTATAATAATGTCAGGGCGGGTAACCACATTCATACCAGTACCGTTCACCGAATCAGGGGTGAGTAATAAGAAACCTAGAGGTAAATAACTTTTAATGTCGAATTATTAATAAATCTAAACAGCTGATAATATTTATTAATTTAAGCTTGGAACAGATCAGGAAGTAAATCAGCAAAGGAGCAAACAAGATGAAAAAAGTTATGGTTTTAGGCGTAGGAGCGCAGGGCAGCATTATCGCCAGAAGGTTGATGGAAGAGGAGAAGGTAGAAGAGGTTATCTGTGCAGACTATGATCAGAAAGCGGCAGAGGAAAGCGCGAAGTTTTCACCAAAGGGTAAAGCTTTGCAGATTGACGCAAGGAATGTGAATGATATTGTTAAGGCTGCTGAAGGCTGTGAATTGATTGTAAACGGCCTGCCGCCCGATTTCAACATGACCGTGATGGACGCCTGTCTTGAAGTGAAAGCCAATTACCAGGACCTGGCTTCAGGCCCGGTAGAAGATATGGAATTTATTCCTGCTGTCGAAAGACAGCTTGGCAGATCTAAAGAATTTGAGGCTGCAGGCCTGTCGGCTTTGTTTAACACCGGTTCTGCTCCTGGTATGGCAAATATTATTACCCGCGAGGCCTGCGAGCTTTTTGATGCCGTTGATACCATAACGATTTGTGTTTATGACGGCATATGGTCAGAGAAGTTCATTCCCTTCTGGTGGTCTCCTGAAACAGCATTTGGTGATATGGCCGCTGAGGGTGTGATATATAAAAACAAAAAGTTTGAGAAGGTGCCTCCGTTTAACAACCCCGAATACATGGAGTTTAAAGGTCTTGGAGCAAGACTGATGTTTGACCATGAACATGAAGAACCGGTAACAATGGGTTTGCTAGGCGATAAATATCTGAAAGGCGTTAGCAATATTTATTTCAGGTATGGTGGCCCGGGTTGTGAACTGGCCAGGTATTTCTGGAAGATGGGCCTACTTTCCGAAGAGGCAGTGGAAGTAAAAGGGCAAAAGATTGTACCAATGGACCTGATAGGAAAACTTACTCCGCCGGCCCCCAAGTATGAGGACGAAATAAAAGCAGTGCTTGAAGAGGGGATGATCAGCGAAGAAGGCGCTTTCCTGGTAAGGGTAGATGGGCTAAGTGAAGGCAGGAAGACCAGGGTAGATGCATACTTCATTGCCCCTGGTTTGCATGAATCCTTTAAATTGGCCGGTGTGACCCATGAAACTTATGGCACAGGGCAGTGTGCTTTTCTTTTCTCGAAGATGTTCGTTAACGGTAAGGTTAAGGCTAAGGGTGTTTTTCCACCTGAAGCGCTTGGTGCAGAGGAGCGCAGGTATTACTTTGATGAAGCTGAAAAGCTGCAGCTCTTTGTTGAGTTTAACGTGGAATACCAGTTATAAGTCTGAAAGCCCGTTAAGCTGATTGGATTATTCTTTACAGCGTTATAGTTAATAATAACTTACCGGCTGGTACGCTATCTTTTCAATAGTGTCCCAGCTGGTTTTTATTTATAAATTCTCAAGAAAGGGTATTCACAGGGGTGTTTTATTGTTGCTGTTTTTAGACATAAAAATGGCTGGGGCGGTAGGATTCGAACCTACGCATGCGGATTCCAAAGACCCGTGCCTTACCGCTTGGCCACGCCCCAGCAACATTCACTTGCTTATATGGGGTGAGTGATGGGATTTGAACCCACGGCCTCCAGGGCCACAACCTGGCGCTCTAACCAACTGAGCTACACCCACCATATTCTTTTTACGCGCTGTTAATTTTAGCATGAGGTAGTATAAAAGTCAACGCTGGCGGGAATAAAAAAGAAAATAATTCACGTTTATTATGTAATCGGTGGTGCGTGTTATCCTGAAATATGCTATTTTATTAGGAGCAGATGTAGTTTTGTTAAACTGTGATTACTTAATTTTTTTGAAAGGTAAGGTGTTATCAATGCGTTTTATAAATGGAAGACTATTAATCGGCCTGGCAATCCTGGTTGTTGGAGTTTTACTGCTCTTAAACAATTTAGGCTTAGGCATTGAAATTGAAATAAGACAGGTGTTGCGTTTGTGGCCAGTCATACCCCTGGTTCTGGGCCTAAACTGGCTATTTCTATCTTTCGGGTCAACCTCTGCAGTGGAAGGAAAAAGAATCTATTTCTCCTGGGGCCAATTTATCACAGCTCTCATAGTCACAGCTATCGGCGTAATTTACCTTGGACGAAACCTGGGCCTTTTCGAGGTTGATACCAGGCTGTTTTTTAATATTATCTGGCCGCTAGTATTAATTTTGATTGGGGCAAGTCTGCTGCGTGGTAAAACAGGCAGTGAAGGCAGCGGTGGCCGTTTCGCGATTATGAGCGGTATTGATATGGGAGGGCAACAGCCCTGGCAGTTAAACAGCGGCAGCTATTTTGCCTTAATGGGTGGCATAGATATGGATTTGTC
>SKWE01000045.1 GCA_007129055.1 Syntrophomonadaceae bacterium | reverse complement strand
GATGTTGTCAGCATTGGGGCAACTGTTAATTTAATGCTTGCTGCAGTAGCTGCTGAGGGAAAGACTGTGCTTGAAAACGTTGCAAAAGAGCCAGAAATAGTTGACCTGGCAAACTTTTTAAACGCCATGGGTGCTTCAATCCGCGGAGCGGGGACAGATGTAATCAGAATTGAGGGGGTAAATAGATTCAAGGCTGCCAGGCACACCGTTATACCTGACAGAATTGAAGCAGGCACGTTCATGTTGGCTGCAGCTGCAACCGGCGGAACTGTTACAGTGGAAGATGTAATTCCCAAGCACCTTGAAGCAATAACGGCTAAATTAAGGGAAACAGGGGCGAAAGTTGATGTTGATCCTGAAACAATCCGGGTAGAGGCCAATCTTCCGCTGTCACCTTCAGACCTGAAAACATTTCCCTATCCCGGCTTTCCAACTGACCTTCAACCCCCCGCAATGGTTCTTCTGACAGCGGCAAAGGGGTTAAGCGTTGTAACAGAAAATGTGTTTGACGGCCGCTATAATCACGTAGATGAACTTAAAAGGATGGGTGCACATATTAAGGTTGAGGGGCGCACAGCGCTTATAGAAGGTGGATATCCGCTTACAGGGGCCCCTGTATCTGCACCGGATTTAAGATCTGGCGCTGCTTTAATCATTGCAGCTCTTATGGCAGAGGGCGATAGCGAAGTCAGCGCTGTAGAACATGTTGACAGGGGTTACGATGATTTTGAAGGAAAGCTAGTTTCTCTTGGCGCTTCAATTAAGCGAGTAAACGATACCGGGTTTGAACAACGAACAGGAAACCTTGATTAACATATAATAGCGAATAAGAATAATTAAAAAAAATTTCGGGGACGCCTTCAAAATAATGCTTGGCGTCCCTGCTTTACCTGAATAGCATATTGTTATAAACTTGTATTAAAGGAGGTTGCACATTATGGAAAATAGTCAAAGAGATTATTCAGGTTCCCGCCGCGGCGGAATCTGGTCATTTATAGGTTACCTGTCTTTCGGGATCCTTGGAATATTACTGGGAGCGGTCTTGGTTTACGGGCTTTTTGTCTTCTACCTGGCCCCGGAAAACGAGCCTGTTTTAACAGAAACAACTGAGCAAGACCGGGAAGTTGATCAGGAAGAATCTTCAACGATCCACCTGCCGGAGTATGAACTGAGCCTGGCTGATATAGTGGATGAAGTTATGCCGGCAGTTGTCAGCGTAAATAAGCACGTCTCTATCTCACGTTTCGGAGAACAACGTCTTGAGGAGGTTGAATCCGGTTCAGGGGTAATAATAGACTCAAACGGCTACATTGTGACCAATCACCATGTTATTGAAGGTGCGGATAAGGTAACGGTTTTAATTCCCGGTAAAGGGCGATACGATGCAGAAATAGTTGGTGAAGATATTCTAACTGATCTTGCGCTCCTTAAAATTGATGAATCCGGGTTAATTGAAATGCCCCTGGGCGATTCGCTGCAAGCCAGGGTTGGTGAAACGGTGATGGCGATTGGTAACCCCCTCGGTTACTTCCAGCAAACTGTAACAGCAGGTATTATAAGCGCCCTCGACCGTCAGGTCAGGTTTCCGGGCAGCGGCTATGCCTATACCTTTATTCAGACCGATGCCCTTGTTAACCCCGGTAACAGTGGAGGGCCGCTGGTAAACCTGCGGGGTGAAATAATTGGGATAAATACGGCAAAGATATCCCTGATGGGTGTGGAAGGTATTGGCCTTGCCATCCCCAGTAATACCGTTAAAAGGGTGGTTGATGATCTCGTTGAGCACGGTCGGGTCATACGCCCTCACATTGGAGTAGTGCTTGAGGATTGGATTGATTACAGCGGTGAAGAGCCGGAGAAGGGAGTATTGATAGTTGATATTGCCCCGGATACAGCAGCAGATGAGGCTGGTTTTCAACAGGGGGATATTATAGTTGCAATTGACGATAAAGACGTTCAATACTTTGCTCAGCTTTTTGACAGGCTGCTTGATTATTACCCTGATGAAACGGTTGTTATTACTTATTACAGGGATGGAGAACGGTTGGAAGTAACGCTTACTTTTGGGGAAAGACCCGAAGACAGCTTGCTTTACGTGCCGGTACCTGAAAACGAAAACAATAATGATCTTGATGAAAACAGCGAACTTGATTAAACGCTATTAATGGATAGCCCAGGCTGGCTTAACTGAAAAGAGAGTTGTACCATGTTATATACTGCGGGTGATCTGGTTTGAACCTCATATTTGTCTTTATAGATGGGGTCGGTCTTGGCAGCGACCAACCGTCCAATCCTTTTGCCTGTACCAAAACCCCTGGCCTGAATAGTATTTTGGAGGGAATGCCGCTATATGCCAGTTCAACCGGTTATTCCGGGCCCCATGCTTCATTACTGGGTCTGGATTGCTCGCTGGGCGTAGAAGGCTTTCCGCAAAGCGCTACCGGCCAGGCCTCTCTCTTTACAGGTGAAAATGCTGCAGCCCTGTTGGGCTCTCACATGAATGGATTCCCAGATGAACGGCTGAGGGAATTGCTGGCGGCTAAGGGCCTCTTCAGGCGGCTAAAGGAATCCGGTTACAAGGCTTCTTTTGTTAACGCATATCGGCCTGAATTTTTTGAAATGCTGCAGGAAGGTTTGCCCGGCAACTATTATTCCTGTTCAACCTTAATTACCTATTATGGAGGGTTGCAGTTTAAGGATCTTGACTGTCTGCGCCGTGGAAAAGCTGTTTACATGGATATCACGAATGAACTGCTTTACATCCAGGGGTATGATGTAACAATGATAGATCCGGAAACAGGGGCCGATAACCTGGTTAAACTCAGCAATGGTTTTCATTTCTGTATGTTTGAATATTTCCTCAGTGACCTGGTCGGTCACTCGGCCAGCATGGCTGATGCACAGGATGAAGTTATAAAACTTGATCGCTTTATAGGCAGGCTTTATGAAAAAGTTAATTTTGAAGACACCTTTATAATAATAACCAGTGATCATGGAAACATGGAAGACCTGACCACTAAAGAGCATACCCTGAACCAGGTACCGGCCCTGCTGATTGGTGGCAGGGAAGTTAGAAGCAGCATAGAAACCGGACTGAAAGACATAACGGATCTTTTGCCCGCGATCTTTAAGGTGCTTACCTATTCTGATTCTACAAATTGAAAGGAAGATCAATGCAATGCAGGTTGAATGCCTCGTAGTAAGTATGTTTTCGACTAACTGTTATATTGCCAGTTGCCCTGAAACTAAGGAGGCCGTGGTTATAGACCCTGGCGCTGATGGAGCAGCAATTTCAGACCAGCTGAAAAATATGGGCCTCAAGCTAAAATATATTCTAAATACGCACGGCCACGTTGACCATATCGGTGCAAACAGCCGGCTGAAAGAAGAATATCAGGTTCCCATACTGCTTAGTGAAGAAGATCTGGATTTGTATAGAAATCCGGGGTTTGGTTTGCGCCTGGTCCTTCGCAGGCAGCCGGATCCAGATCGTTTTATTAAGGAAGGCGATGAAATATGCTTTGGCAATATTAGTTTTAAAGTAATTGAAACGCCCGGGCATACCCCTGGCGGAGTATGCTTTATATATAACAATGCTGTTTTTTGCGGGGACACCTTATTTGCAGGCTCAATCGGCAGAACAGATCTTGCCGGCGGCTCTTACGATACCCTGATGAATAGCATTAAGCATAAGCTTTTAACCCTGCCTCAGTCTACGCTCGTTTATACCGGGCATGGACCGCAGACAACTATCGGAGACGAGATTAAGGCAAATCCCTTTCTTAAATGATCTATAGAAATTCTGTTTTTAGCTTGGTTCTGTAATATTTTTTTAAAAACTTGCAGGAATATTGACCTGTATATCGAATACATTTCTACCGGATAAGAAAAACTTGATTGTTCACTCCTTTATGTAGCTAACTATTCCTATATAGAAATTTAATAATTAGCTTTTCCGTTCATAAAGGATAATAAATTTGTAGATTAGCCTTTATCAAGCTATCAAACGGGCCTTAGATAAGTGCCTTAAACCAGGAGCAATATGATCAATCCTTGGCTGCAGTTCCTAGTGTGTGCGGTAATAATTGTTATAGCTGGCAGCAGGTTGACCGGTAATGCAGCCATAATAGCCAAAAAAACAGGCATTGGAACGGCCTGGGCAGGCGTTTTGCTTTTACCGCTGGCCACTTCTTTACCCGAACTGGTCACCACCCTGAGCGCTGTCGCAATCAATGCCCCGGACCTGGCCCTGGGAAATATTCTTGGCAGCTGCCTTTTTAATATTGCTATATTGTTTGTAATTGACCTGGTTGAGGGAAAAGGCCCTTTATCAGCGCGTATCAGCCAGGCGCATATAATAACCGCATCATTAAGCATAATGACAATCAGCCTGGCTGCAATCGGTTTGCTTGGCATAACATATTTCCCCGTTGGATGGGTTGGACTTGAAACCTTGCTTATAGCAGCAATTTACCTGATGGGCAGCAGGCTGATCTACGTAAATGAAAAGAAAGCGTTAATTGATATTAAAACAACAGATGATGTTTTTATCCAGGGGAAGGATATAACAGCGGGCAGGGCTCTTCTAAATTTCATGATTGCTGCTCTATTTATCCTGGTTGTAGGCGTTCTGCTGGTTAACGCTACTGACAGGATAGCAATTGAAACCGGGCTTGGCTATACCTTTGTCGGTTCAATATTTTTGGCAATAAGTACTTCTCTTCCTGAAGTGGTTACAACCATGAGTGCAATTCGACTTGGTTTCCCGGACATGGCTGTTGCTAATATTTTTGGAGCAAATTTTATGAACTTGCTCGTTGTTTTTATCGCCGATCTCTTCTACACCAAAGGACCGCTGCTAAGCGCAGCTTCAGATGGAAATATATTATCCGCCCTGATGGTTATTATGTTAAGTTCAATCTTTATTTTTGGCCTCTTGTTCCGTTCAGAAAAAACAGTTATCCGGGTTGGTTTCGATACATTATTGATTTTGTTTGGCTACCTGGTAGCAGCGTATCTGCTGTTTAAATCGGGTGGCAATTAAGCAAAGGTGGTGGCTTGTTTGGATACAGAAAAGCTGAAAACTATGACCCTGAATGATCTTCACCGACTGGCAAAAGAACACGAAATAAAGGGTCAGTCAACTATGCGAAAACAGGAGCTGATTGACTCCCTGACAAAGTTGTTCTCTGAAAATGGCGATCAATTTAGCGCTTCCGGCATGCTGGAAATAATGCCAGACGGCTTCGGCTTTTTACGCCGCAATAAATACTATTTCTCCGAAGATGATATTTATATTTCTGCTTCGCAGATTCGTCGTTTCAATATGCGCACGGGTGATATGATCAAGGGCCGCATAAGGCCGCCCAAGGATAATGAACGATATTATGCTTTACTGCAGGTAGAGGCAATAAATGATGATGACCCCGAAAAAATGGCCCATCGTAAAAAATACACCTCCCTGGTACCCATTCACCCCGATGAGCAGATTAAGATGGAAACCAAACCTCACATTCTTTCCACCCGTATTATTGATCTGCTGGTTCCTGTTGGAAAAGGGCAGAGAGGGTTAATCGTATCACCACCGAAGGCAGGAAAAACCATGCTTCTAAAGCAGCTGGCAAACAGTATATCTGTTAATCATCCTGAAATAGAGCTGATCATCCTGTTGATAGATGAAAGGCCTGAAGAGGTTACAGATATGCAGCGCAGTGTAGATGCCGATGTTGTCAGTTCCACCTTCGATCAAAAACCGGAAAACCATATTCACATTGCAGAGCTTGTGCTTGAACGTTCCCAGCGCCTGGTGGAACAGGGGCGCGATGTTGCAGTACTGCTTGACAGCATTACCAGGCTTACAAGGGCTTATAACCTGGTTATACCGCCAAGTGGAAGAACTCTTTCCGGGGGGATAGATCCGGGAGCCTTTTATAAGCCGAAGCGATTCTTCGGGGCCGCCCGGAATATTGACGGAGGCGGCAGCTTGACCATATTGGCTACTGCGATAGTTGATACGGGCAGCAGAATGGATGATGTAGTATACGAAGAATTTAAAGGTACAGGCAACTTGGAACTGCACCTGGACCGTAAAATTGCTGAACGCCGGATATTCCCGGCAATGGACATTTCTCGCTCCGGAACCCGCCGTGAAGAGCTGCTGCTTGACGAACACAAGATTGAGTTAATGTGGGCTCTCAGGCGTGCAATGGGCAGCAGCACCAGCGTGGAGTTCCTGGAAGCGTTTATGGACAGGATAAAGAAAACGAAGACAAATGAAGAATTTCTCGGTAACATGCATACAATGTAGGGTTTTGCTGTTTTAGCAGTTGCATAATACAGGGCAATATGCTATTATTCTATACCGGGAAAGGGTTAAGGAGGATTAAAACTATGAAAACTGATATTCACCCAAAATATTACCGCACCAAGGTAACCTGTGCCTGCGGTGAAACATTTGAAACAGGCTCCACAAGTGAAACTTTGAAAGTGGAGATATGCTCAAAATGCCACCCGTTTTTTACCGGAAAGCAAAAGTTTGTTGATACCGGGGGACGAGTGGAGCGCTTTAAGCGTAAATACGGAATGTAAAGGAAGAGCAGGGCTAAATGCTCTGCTCTTTTTTAAT
>SKWE01000069.1 GCA_007129055.1 Syntrophomonadaceae bacterium | reverse complement strand
CTGCATGACGGGAATGGGCAGAAGGCTGCTCAGGAGGATGCTGGAACAGCCACTTATTGATGAGAATATGATAGAAAACAGGCTTGATGCAGTTGAAGAGCTATTAAAAAAACGCCTGCAGCGTCGCGAGCTTCGCAAAATTCTTGACGATGTATTTGATATTGAACGTTTTTGCAGCAGACTAACTTACCAAAGGGTTAACGCCCGCGATCTGGTCGCCCTCAAAAAAACTTTAGTTCAGCTAAAAGATCTGAAACAAGCCTTGAAAAGCTATACTTCCGAAATGCTGAATGATATCAACAGCAGATTACCAGCATTTGATAATTTAACAGCATTGATTGATAATGCCCTGGTTGAAGAACCACCCCTGTCGATTACTGACGGAGGTTTATTCAAAGAAGGTTTTAATGAAGATGTTGATCGATTAAAAACTATCTCCAGCGAAGGAAAAAATATGTTATTGCAGTTTGAAAATGATGAAAAACAGCGGACTGGCATTAAATCTCTTCGCATTGGTTACAACAGGAACTTCGGCTACTATATTGAGGTAACAAAAAGTAATCTTACCCTTGTACCTCCCGAATACCACCGTAAACAAACCCTTGTTAATGCTGAACGCTATACAGTAGAAGAGCTGAACAAGCTTGAAGAACAGATTGTTGGAGCCCGCGACAAGCTGGCATCACTTGAATATAGCTTATTTGAGGAGCTGCGGACAGCTGTCAGCGATTATACTTTTCAACTGTTATCAGCGGCCTACGAAATAGCAACCCTTGATTTTTTGCAGGGCCTGGCAGAAGCAGCAGAGATTAATAAATACTGTCGTCCGGTGTTTGCCGATAAGAACCGTTTTATGATCAGGCAGGGAAGGCATCCCGTTGTTGAGCAATTGGGTTACGAAAGATATGTGCCAAACGACTATATGATGGATAAGGACCACTATATCCTGGTCATTACCGGCCCTAATATGGCAGGTAAAAGTACTTATATTCGCTGTGCGGCCCTAATATCTATTATGTCCCAAACGGGTAGTTTCATTCCAGCTGAGAAGGCTGAATTACCGATTATCGATAGAATCTTTGCCAGGGTGGGCGCCAGCGATGATCTAAGTAAGGGGCACAGCACCTTTATGGTTGAAATGCAGGAAACAGCAGCTATTTTAAAAGAAGCCACAAAGAACAGTTTGGTAATATTGGATGAAATTGGTAGAGGGACAAGCACTTACGATGGTATGAGTATAGCACGTAGTGTAGTCGAATATTTAAGCAGCGAAATTAAGGCAAAAACACTATTTTCAACCCATTACCATGAATTAACCAACCTGGAGGGCGAGCTTTCAGGAATAAAAAATTACACCATGGCGGTTAAAGAACGGGGAAAGGAAGTAATCTTTCTAAGACAGGTGGTAGCGGGAAAAGCCGATAAAAGTTACGGTATAAATGTTGCCCGCCTGGCGGGAGTACCAATGTCTGTTTTAGCCAGGGCAGAAACGATTTTAGCAGAGCTGGAATTGGCAGCATCAAGTGCTTCTGAACAACAGTTAAGCTTACTGCCCATGGTATCAAAACCTGACCATCAGTACTACCCTGCATTAGAACTTATCGAAGAAATAAAAGAGCTTGATATAAACAATATTACTCCTATGGAAGCCTTGGAAAAAATATATACGCTGCAGAAAAAACTTTATGGTCTAGAGGAAAAGAAGAGAGAAGAGGACTAAGGTTAAGATGGACATAAAAGTACTGGATAAATTCACTGCAGAAAAAATAGCCGCAGGTGAAGTAATTGAAAACCCTGCATCCGTTGTTAAAGAGTTGGTTGAGAATTCAATTGATGCCGGCTCCTTAAGTATCTCTGTTGAAATAGAAAATGGAGGTAAAAGCTTAATTGCAGTTACTGATGATGGGAAAGGTATTAAACCTCAGGATCTTCCCCTGGCTTTCACAAGGTTTGCAACCAGTAAATTAAAGGCAATAGATGACCTTGATAACCTGGCAAGTCTTGGTTTCAGGGGGGAAGCACTGCCCAGTATAGCTGCCGTTTCAAAAGTAATTTTGACTACCCGCAACGCTGATGTTCTTTCAGCGTCAAAGATATTAATTGAAGGTGGAGAGATTATTGAAGAATTGGAAGCCGGCGCTCCCTATGGAACGAGAGTTGAAGTAAAAGACCTTTTTTATAACACCCCCGGGCGTTTTAAATTCTTGAGAGCGGACTCTGTTGAGTCAGCAAGAATTAGCACCCTACTATCCGAAATGGCGCTGGCTTACCCAGGCGTAGCATTTATATTAAAAAATGGCAGGCGTACAGTTCTTAAAACAACGGGAGATGGTAAACTGCTACATGTTATCGGTTCACTGTATGGTGATGAGGTTGCCGGCGCAATGATTGCAGTTAATCGTAAAGAAAGTGATTCCGGGATTTTCCTGTCCGGGTATACATCAGCGCCAACTTTAACCCGTTCCTCCAGGCGATGGATTACACTAATAATAAATGGGCGCCTTGTAAAAAATGCAATGCTTACAAATGCGCTTGAGCGTGGATATTCAGATCTTATCCCCCGGCAGCGACATCCCATAGCAGTAATGTCGCTTGTTATACCCCCGGATAAACTTGATGTAAATGTCCATCCCGCTAAAACGGAAATTCGCTTTCTTGATCCAGAAACGGTAAAAAAAGTTGTCTATAGGGCTGTTAAACAGGCTGCTAATAATATTTCAAGGGAGATAGAAAGCTTTAAGGGTATTAGTTACCCTTCTGATAAATCTATTTATAATGATCAAACTTCCTATATCCAGGAAAATAGCTTGTTTGATACTGCTTATAAAAGTTATAAAACCAGGGATGCCGCTCATACCGGAAAACCTTTAAGTGAATATAATATAATTGATGAAACACAAAAGAAAACGCACCGACTTATAGGACAGTTTCTTCAGAGCTACCTGCTGGTCCAGAGCGGCGAAGATCTACTCATAATAGACCAGCATGCAGCGCATGAAAGAATAAACTACAATTACCTTGAATCTTCCAGCACAACAAACCCTGACAAGGGCAGCATTCAGCTGACCATGCCTTTAAAACTTGATCTTCCACCGGCATGGCAAGACAGGTTACAGGAACTTATCCCACTTCTCAATAGCAGCGGTTTCAACCTGGAATTAATTGGTGAAGACAGTTATGTCATCAGGTCTGTCCCTTTCAACTTCAGCAATGACACCCGCAGTGATCAGGTTTATGACTTGATAGAAACCCTTATAACTGCAGACTATAATAACAGGGAAGAATATGAACAGTTGGTCCGAAAAACAGTTGCCTGTCACCGATCTGTTAAAGCAAAACAGGCTTTATCCCTTGATGAGATGGAAATATTGATCAAAAAGTGGGAGCAAACTCCAAACTCAGATTATTGTCCGCATGGCAGGCCTGCCGTGATCAGATTCAACCGCAGCCAGATTGAAAAATGGTTTCATCGCAAGGGGAGTTAATAGTTGAATAGAACAGGAGATAGCAAGATAATACCGCTGCTGGTTTTGTGTGGGCCAACTGCTGTGGGAAAATCATCCCTGGCCATGGAACTGTCACAAATCATTGGCACAGATATAATCAGCGCTGATTCAGCGCAGGTATACAAGTACATGGATATCGGGACGGCTAAACCATCGCTGCAGGATCAAAAATTAATTAAGCACCATTTGATAGATTTAATTGACCCGGATCAAGACTTCAGTGTTGCCGATTATCAAAAGGAAGCTTACAAAACAATTGAAGCAGTATATAGTGAAGGCAAAGTACCATTTCTTGTAGGCGGAACAGGCTTATATATTAAGGCAGTTAAGGATCGTTATGCTTTCGGACAGCAGGGGGCTGATTCAACAATCAGGAATTATTATCTTGAAATTGCCGAAAACAAGGGATTGGAATACTTGTATAGCAAACTGGAATATCTTGATCCGGCGGCGGCAAAAATAATCCACCCAAATGATAAAAGGCGCATTATCAGGGCTCTTGAAGTATATGACCTTGAGGGTAAACCTATATCGCAGCAGGTAAACGAAACAAAACAGAACGAATCGTGTTACAATACCCTGACCTTTGCCCTTAACATGGACCGTGAAAGTTTGTACTCCAGGATAGATGAGCGGGTAGACCAAATGCTCCAAAAAGGATTCGAAGAAGAAGTCCGGATGCTAATGGCCAGGGGGTTTGACAATAGCAGTCCCGGCATGAGAATTCTTGGCTATCGTCAACTATTATCTTACCTTTCAGGAGAAATCAGTTTTGAAACCGCGGTAAATGAAATAAAAAAACAGACCCGGAATTTCGCCAAACGACAGCTTACCTGGTTCAGAAGCGATGAAAGCATCACCTGGTTAAATCTTGGTGAAAGTGATTCGAATGACATGTTATCTGAAAAAATTTACAAAAAGGTGAAGGATTTACTGCTGCCCCAGGCGAATAAATAGCTTTATAGAAATAGACCAGAAGGGAGCCCGATAGATGAAAGGCGCAATAAATTTACAGGATACTTTTCTTAACCAGGCTCGCAAAGAAAATATGTTAACTACCGTTTTTTTGGTTAACGGCTACCAGATCAAAGGAGTTGTTCGCAGCTTTGACAACTTTACCTTGATGCTGGAAGTAGAGGGGAAGCAACAACTCGTATATAAGCACGCAGTATCTACAATTATACCAATGCGCAACATTAACCTCAGGGCATCAGATGAAGACGCAGAGGAGCACCAGGGTTCTGCCGATAATGCGGAATAAATTAGCTGGATCATAGATCATAAAGGGCACTTGGCTTTTAAGTGCCTTTTTTATCTTCCTGCAGAGTTCATATTCTTATTATTCAGGAAACTGCCGGTTTATTAACTGTTATGCCCAGGTACATATAAAGAAGGTGGATCTAATAGAACGGGAAAAAGCTCTACTTGTAGGACTTGACCTGCAAAACAGCCAGACTGATATTGAAATATCTTTAAACGAACTTGCCTTGCTGGCTGATACTGCAGGAGCAGATACGCTGGAGATAATAGTCCAAAAAAGAGAAAGAAGAGATCCGGCATATTATATTGGCAAGGGAAAGGCTGAAGAGGTGGCGGCGCTTGCAGAAATGAGAGGGGCGGGCCTTGTTATTTTCAATGACGAACTTTCTCCTTCACAGCTCAGAAACCTTGACCGCCTGATCAATCTAAAAGTTATTGACAGGACCGCCCTGATTCTTGATATATTTGCCCGCCGCGCATTATCACGGGAAGGGAAGCTGCAGGTTGAATTGGCTCAAATGCAGTACCTCTTACCCAGGTTAATTGGTTTGGGCAACCAGCTATCGAGATTGGGAGGAGGTATAGGAACAAGGGGACCCGGCGAAACTCAACTTGAAGTAGACCGCAGGGTTATCAGACGTAGAATAAGTGATTTGAAAAAGGAGATCAGCCTTTTACGTAAACAGAGGCAGCTGCAAAGACAGAGACGAAAAAGAAATCGCTGTATAGTCGTTAGCCTGGTCGGTTACACTAATGCAGGTAAATCAACACTATTAAACCAGTTGACAGGATCCGACCTTTACACGGAAGACAAACTTTTTGCAACCCTCGACCCAATGGTACGCAGGGGAACACTAAATGATCGCACTGAGGTGCTATTCACTGATACTGTAGGCTTTATTGAAAATTTGCCGCACCAACTTGTATCTGCTTTTCGGGCCACACTAGAGGAGATTTCTGCAGCAGATATTATACTGCACATCGTTGATTTAAGCCATCCAGATTATAATAACCATGTTTCGGTGGTTCGCCAGCACCTTGCAAAACTGGTTCCCGATTATCATGAAAAGGAGCTTCTGGTCTTTAATAAAATAGATGTAATTAATGAAAACCCGGCAAAACAATTCCATGACAGGGAATATCCAAATGCCCTTTATATTTCCGGACTGACAGGCAGTGGCATGGAAGATTTAAAAGAAGCCATTTCAGCTGCAATAATGGTTAAACGCTGCTCAGTTAGACTGTTTATCCCATACAGTAAAGGGAAGATTATATCTGAACTTCAAAAATACAGCGATATAGAGACTCTTAACTACGGGGATGAATACCTTGAGGTTAAAACTATACTAGACCGGGAAACACTGGCCCGTTACGAAGCATATACTAAAAAACCGGGGAAGGATGAAGATGGATAATAAATAGGACAGGCTAAATCACATTTTTCGAAACAGGCCGATAACTTTGCCCAGTATGTTAACATCATTGACCATCATCGGTATAAAAGAATCATTTTCTGGCTGCAAACGAAACATATCTTTCTCTTTATAAAATCTCTTTACGGTTGCTTCATCTTCCAGTAATACTGCTACAATGTCACCATTATCTGCATTTCTCTGCTGCCTGACAATAACATAGTCTCCATCAAAGATTCCGGCACCTATCATACTTTCGCCAATCACTTTCAAGGCAAAGCAATCTTCGCCTGAAGATAGATATTCGGGAACTGGAAAATAACCTTCTTTATGCTCATCAGCTAAAATGGGTAATCCGGCAGTAATTCTACCTACCAGCGGAACGTAGGAGCATTTTTTTTCAGGCACTCCCTCGGAATCCCTGAGTATCTTTATTGCCCTGGGTTTTGTAGCAAGTTTAGAAATATATCCTTTTCTTTCAAGTATGTCAAGGTGACTGTGAACGGTAGCGGTAGAACTGATTCCCAAAGCTCTTCCGATTTCCCTTACTGAAGGAGGGTAGTTACAGCGCGCAACTTCATCTTCAATATATTTCAATACTTTCTTTTGTTTCTCAGTTAACGGTTCCAAAGAATCACCCTTTCTTCAGCTACCTGATTGAAAATAATTATAACATATAAAATATTAAAATTAAACTGTTGTTTGCTTATTTCAGTAAATTCTAGCTATAACCGTTCATTTTAAGAAGTTTGTTCAGACCGTTAAGGTATGCCTTCACACTGGCCTCGATAATATCCGTGCTAGTCCCACGGCCGCTGATAGTTCTGTCCTGGTAAGACATTTCAACCTGGACTTCCCCAAGGGCGTCGCGCCCATGTGTGACAGCATTAATCCGGTATTTTTCCAGGCCTATGCTTAGGCCAGTTATCTTATTAATTGCGTTGTAAGCTGCATCTATAGGGCCTGCTCCAACAGCCACTTCTTCTACAATGCTGTCGTCTTCTTTCTTTAAACGGATAACAGCAGCGGGAATACTTTTACTTCCGCTTATAGTCTGCAGGTAATCAAGCCTGTACCTTGGCTCGGCAAAGGAAAGGTGATCCAAAACTAGCGCTTCAATGTCTTCCGGGTAAACTTCCTTTTTCTTATCGGCAAGATTTACAAAATGCTCATAGATAGTTTCCAGCTGTCCTTCGTTTAAAGAGTAATTTAATTGTTTTAGCTGATCCAGCACTGCGTGACGTCCAGAACGTGCTGTCAGGCACATCTGCGCTGCTTTACCACCAATAAACTCTGCGTCAATTATTTCATATGTTTCCTTATTTTTCAGGATACCATCCTGGTGTATGCCTGAGGAATGTGAAAAAGCATTCAAACCAACTACGGCTTTATTTGAAGGAATAGATATCCCGGTTAGTTTACTGACCAGGCGGCTTGTCCTGTAAATTTCAGAAAAATTAATACCAGTATAATAAGGGAAGTGGTTTTGCCGGATGCGCAGCGCTACAGCAATTTCCTCAAGCGCTGCATTGCCGGCTCTTTCACCGATACCGTTAATGTTACACTCAACCTGCCTGGCGCCATTTTTAATAGCCTCGAGTGAATTTGCCACTGCCATGCCGAGATCATTGTGACAGTGTACACTCAGGGTAACTTTATCCATACCGCTAACATTTTCGCGTAAACGCCTGATTAACGCCCCAAATTCTTCGGGTACTGCATAACCGACTGTATCTGGAATATTTATTGTGGTTGCGCCGGCTTTAATTACCGCTTCCAGGAGTTCATAAAGGTATTCATCCCGTGCCCTGGTTGCATCCTCGGGAGAATATTCAACATCATCGGTAAACTTTCGTGCATATTTCACTGCTTCTACACCCTGTTCCAGCAGTAAGGCAGGATCTTTTCGCAGCTTATGTTCCATGTGTATATCAGATGCTCCCAGAAATACATGGATTCGAGGTCTTTCAGCGTCTTTTACAGCTTCCCAGGCAGCATCGATATCGCCCTGGACAGCTCTTGCCAATCCGCAAATAACAGGGCCTTTAACCTCCCGGGCTATGTCATTTACAGCCCTTAATTCACCGGGTGAAGAGACGGGAAATCCGGCTTCAATAATATCAACTCCCAGACGGGCCAGTTGACGGGCAACTTCCAATTTTTCATCGTGATTTAGTCGGGCGCCGGGTGTTTGTTCACCGTCCCGTAATGTGCTGTCAAATAAAAATATTTTGCTTGCTTCAGTGTTTGTACTCACTGTATTCACCACTCCGTTTCGAATTAGCATTCATTATACAATAAAAAAACTTCCGCCCAAGAGACGAAAGCTTATTTCCGTGGTACCACTCTTCTTGGCAGCATAAATTCTACCACCCACTCTTCAAGTTAACGGAAAGTTTCCGGCCAGTCCTACTATTGATTTATCAATTCAGGTTCAGACGGCAGCTTACGGAGGAGTTCACAGGTTATCCCATACCACTTTCCACCAACCAGCGGTTCTCTGCAAATGTATTCACCTGTTACTGGTTCCGCGCATTGCTTTTATATTATTAACTTAGAAGTAAGATTATCTGATAAGTTGTGGCTTGTCAAGCTATATTTTACGTCACTGCTTCAATTTGTTGCGTTAGATATCCTTTTGACCATAATTCGGAAGTTTATATTCGATATAGCGGTATTACTTGACAAACCTGACGTTTTCATTCAGAATATATACATAATTCCGCAATTTATTTTGACTACCGTTATGGTTAATTATGGTATTTAATGGGTGAATAATTTGGGTAGCTCAAAAAGAATGCCTGCTGTTTTAAACAGTTATGAGCAGATGGTGTTGCTCAAACAACCTAACCCCAAAGCTCCAACGGGACTAAGAAATTTGTGTATTATCAGTTTAATGCTTAAACTGGGGCTGAGGGTTAGTGAAGTAATTAATCTAAAAGACAGTGACATAGACTGGTCAAGAGGCAGGCTTCATGTCAGGGAGAGTGGGGCCGCGCAGGAACGAATTTTGTGGCTGGATCCGGCGGAGTTGAATATTTTAAAAGGCTGGTTGAATATTAAACCGGCCGGCAGCAGTTATCTATTTTGTACATTAGATGGAGGAAAGCTTAAGGATCGTTACATACGGGAAATGATTAAGCGTCTCTCATCCAAAGCAGGCATAAATAAAGATGTTTACCCTCATCTTTTGCGTTACACATTTGCGGTTGATTTTATGCGCGAAGTAAAGGATATCAGCCTGCTGCAGGAAGCCCTGGGACATCGTGATTCTGCTGCTACCCAGGCTTATGCCAAACTTTTGTTCGAGGACATAAAAGGCCCTGGTATAAATGAGGATAACTATAAAAGAAGCGGGATGCCAGTTTCTTCAGGCCAGCAGCAGAGCCTGGATTTTATTTACAGTAAAAGAAATACTTCAGACATGATAAGTAATAGTGCGAACGCAACTAAACCGAAGATAGCAGTTGATGCGTGTCCTGATAAGAGTATCCTGAATGAAGGGGAAGGTGGTATCGAAAAGATGAAGGATCAACAGTCACAGCCGGGTAGCAGCTGCCCAGATGATAATAAACCTAGCAGGGAAGAGCTAAGTAAAGATAATACAGCCCCGGTAGATGATAACCATATTCAAGACAGGTCATCAGCTAACGTGTACGATAATGTAAATGAACCAAAAGTTACAATTACTACAGAAAAGAGTGATACAGACAGAATTAAAATACCACCGATAAAGTGCAGCCAATGCAATTACATACTTCGCTACCAGGGAGATTGCCCAAGGTGCGGAGCATCGTTTAATGCAATCCTCAGGCATTGGGGTAAAAATGTTTAGAGTGAGGGAAGAGGTTTTATATTTTGTTAGAGATATTACTTCCGATAATACATCTTATGTAAACTAATTGCTGTATTTCCTTTAGATGGTGTTCAGTCCCGTAGTTCAGTCTTTTATTCATTAGTATCTAACCCTGGTACTATACTTCCTTACTATTTCATGTGTGTTATAATTTATGTAACTTATTCACTGGAGGTTTACTTTTGTATTTTAAAACCAAACCTAACTGTTTTTTGTTATCTATTGCATCGCTGCTGTTAATCACCACATTAAGCTTATCTTCCTGTGCTTTATTGCCTGAAGACGATTTTACACAAAATGACTCAGAAATTGATGACCAAACAGACTTCTACCACCCTGTTGAAAACGGTGAGGATTATTCCGGCAATGGCTTGGATATTAACAATGACGAACCTGACGACAATACTCTCGCTGAATTGCCAAAAATTGGTATTTATAGCGGAGTCGGCAGCTGGGATGTAAATGTTGAAGCTTTTATAAACTTTTTCGATTTCTATGAATATACCTGGATCCTGGTTGATGAAAAAGATATGGGTAATATGGACCTGGCAGGCAAGATCGATGCCATTATCTTTCCTGGAGGCTTTGCTGCTGAATATAAAAATTTAATACCCAACCATGATAATCTGATTTATTTTGTAAAAGAAGGCGGTATTTTCATTGGAACCTGTGCCGGTGCCTACTATGCTTCAGATATTCTAACCTGGCATGGAACTGATTATCAATACCCCCTGGGTTTTTACGATGGCAGGGGAATTGGCCCCCTTGCCGGCCAAGTTAACTGGGGAGATGTCACCGGCTTTCAACTTACACCGGGTCACCCTGTAAACGAAAGCTTTAATCAAACGCTAGACATCTATTATTTTGATGGCCCATATTTTGATATAGATGAAACCGCTTCAGTAGAAATTATAGCCAGTTATGTAGTCAATAATCAGCCTGCTGTTATAGCCGGTCGCTATGGAGAGGGCAAATACCTTCTTTTTGGACCGCATCCTGAACTCGGCGGCTATTCCGCTCAATCACCAGAATTCAACCTGCACGGCGAAGAAGGCGCACAATGGCCCTGGCTGCAATCATCTCTTATTTGGCTCTTCGATTGGTAAGAAAACACCTTAAA
Organism: Syntrophomonadaceae bacterium; assembly: GCA_007129055.1. GTDB lineage: Bacteria > Bacillota > Dethiobacteria > DTU022 > DTU022 > SLQM01. The sequence goes on along the minus strand of SKWE01000069.1, from coordinate 40,457 downwards.
TGTTATAATCGTAGTAAGAATATTTATTGCCGGAAGCATATTATGCACCTTTACTTCTGGCTCTAATTATGTAGAGACATAAATACTATGGCAGGATGGTGAATTAATTGCGACGCATACACTTTATTATACTATTCATATTACTGGTTTCACTTTCTTTCTTTGTCGGGGCCATAACTGGGGACGCCTACCCGCCTGACACCGTCACTGACTGGGTTTTAGCTGTACTGTTAAACGACAATGGTTTAGATGAGCAGGATTTGACAGATTCAGAACCTGATATAATTGAAGAAGAGCCCGAACCGGAGCCTGATATAAGAGATCTGAAGTTAGTTTTAACCGGAAACGTTATGGCTCATATACCGCAAATTGAGCAGGCTCATATTGGTGACGGCAAGTATGATTTCAGTCCCAGTTTTGAAGTAATAGCTCCATACTTGCAGTCCGGTGATTTTACCGTAACTGACCTGGAAGGTATGCAGGCTGGCCCTGATGTAGTTTCCGCCGGCTGGGGCGTGAGGGGTTATACAGGATTTCCAGAGTTCAATGCACCGGATGAACTGTCTGAAGCGCTTTACGAGGCGGGAGTTAATGTATTTACCTTCGCAAACAACCATGCCCTGGATCGCGGCCTGGAAGGCTTAAAAATCACCCTGGATCATGTCCGCGGTCTTGGCGCCCATACCTTTGGCGCTTATAAAAGTATGGAAGAACGCGACACACCTTTAATTCTCGAACATAATGGAATTAGCGTTGCATTTATCGGTTATACTTACGGGACGAATGGAATTCCGGTGCCACCTGGTCATGAATATTGTGTCAATCTTGCTACAGATTTTAATGATATAACTCCTGTATTAAATGATATTCAAACTGCGCGCCAGGCGGGGGCTGATATTATTGCCGTATTTCCCCACTGGGGATCTGCTGAGCATGCACATGAACCGCAGCCTCAGCGGTTACGCCAGGTTGCTGAAGAATTTGCTGCTGCAGGTGCAGACCTTGTAATTGGCGGACATCCCAAGTATATTCAACCTATAGAATGGTTTTTCAATGAGGATGAAAACGGTAATGAAAGAGCTACTCTTGCTATTTATTCGCAGGGAAACTTTATTTCTAACCAGCATGAGGCTGCTAATAACACGCCATACGTTGAATTTGGGCTTCTGCTCGATATAAACATAACCAAAAATTACGATATAGGCGATGCCTGGATTAGTGATCTGGATTACGAGATAACCTGGGTCCATCGCGATTGGCGCCACAGGGTCCTCCCTCTTTCTGTAGTTTTAAATGCACCACCGGAAGAGTATAATCTTAGTGAAAACCGTGTAGAGCGATTAAAAAACATTTACCGGGAAAGCATAGAAGTTGTTAACAGGTACGGGAATCTTGAAGATAAGGAAAAAGCTATGAGTATTGCCGAAGAGCGGCTTAATAAAGCATACGAATAGCTTTTGACAATAAACAGTTATAGTTCTGCATTACACCGTTAAGGGAGATCAGAAATGAAAATTGGCGTTTTTACGGACAGCTTTCGCCCATACACTAGTGGAGTTGTAAGGTCCATTGAGCTTTTTACACGCGAATTTAATCAGCGTGATCATGATGTATACATATTTGGGCCGGACTACCCTGCCATGCATCCACCGAAAGAAGAAGGCGTTTTCCGTTTTATTTCAGTACCCTGGCCAACGATGCCTGAATTTGCACTTCCTATACCTATTTCATTACATCTCAGTTCCACCATAAAAGAACTGGGTCTGGATATAATCCATGCGCATTCTCCTTTTCTCTTAGGCAGGTTGGGCGCACGTGCAGCCAGGAGGCACAGGCTTCCCCTTGTTTTCACCTTTCATACTCTTTATGATCAATATGTTCATTATTTTCCATTTGCTGAAGAAACTTCTAAACAAGTTGTCCAGGCCATCGGTCGCGATTTCTGTAATCGTTGCAATATGGTTGTTGCACCTTCCCAGTTGGTAGTCAATTACCTAAGAAGAATTGGCGTTGAAGCCCCAATAGTTAATATCCCTACCGGCATTGAACTTGATGAATTCGTAGATCTCGATAATAACTGGTTAATAGATAACTATGGTTTAAAACCTGAAGAAAAGGCTCTCTTATTTGTGGGAAGGCTTGGACAGGAAAAAAACGTCGTATTTTTGCTCAAGGCTTTTCAATGTGTGCTTGAACTTCATCCTGAAGTCCATCTCGTGCTGGTTGGAAAGGGACCACAGGAAAAGTTTTTACGTCAAATGTGTTGTCAACTTGGCCTAGAAAATAAAGTTACTTTTACCGGTGTTTTACCAAGAAGTTCAATCGTCCATTGTTATGCCAGTGCTTATATGTTTGTGTTTCCTTCTGTTACAGAAACCCAGGGGCTCGTAATTGGTGAAGCAAAGGCTACCGGACTTCCTGTCGTGGCTATTAAGGCTTTTGGGCCCGCTGAAATGGTAGAAGACGGTGAAGACGGAATCCTCACCGAACCTTCTGTATCACAGTTTTCCGAGGCTATTATTAAGCTGCTTAATGATAATGAACTTTATAATACTATGCATAAAAAAGCCCTTGAGAATGCCCCACTTATTTCATCTGCATCCTGTGCAGAACAAATGCTCCAGGTATACCAGGACCTGATAGATGAAAATGCTTACGCTAGCCGTAAGCTAAGGCCTTATCGAAGAAAAACACTGAGGCCAAGGTGATGGAAATACATGATTTATGATATCCTTTCCTTCTATGAAACAACCAGCCTGGATGGCTGGTTAGTTTTTGTTGTTGTGCTTACCCTCTTTTTCATCTAATTCTTTCTTTTTATCGTAACCACTTTTAAGCATAAAAAACAAGACAAAAAATACCGCTATCAATAATATTCCGGTAATTAACTGAAGCATTTCATACCTCCAAGTTAAGTAGTAGTTATTCGAACCCTATCCTACAAGCTTTCCAGTTCATTTTCTATGTAATGAACTGCTTTTTCAAGTCTCTCAATGGTTTTTTCCTTGCCAAGTATTTCTATAATATCAAATATAGCCGGCCCCCCGGTTTTGCCGGTTAAGGCCAACCTGGCAGGGCCCATTAAACGGCCTAATGAGATATTCATACTTTCGCACAAACCGTTAAATAGGGCTTCAGTATTAGTACTCGTGAAATTATCAAGCCCTATAAGTTCATCATTTAAAGCCTTAAGTAAATTAGCTGTGCCCTCTTTTTTAAAGTTTTTCTTTACCCCTTTATCATCGTAAGCAAAATCGTCTCTAAAAAAGAAATCCGCTGCAGCACTTAGTTCTTTAAGAGTTTTTGCTCGTTCCCTGACAGAATTAATAACAGCTTTAACATACTCCTTATCCAGCACTTTTTCATCCATTTCACTGCTGTAGTTAGATTTTAAAAATGGATATACCGCCTCTATCAGGTTTTCGGTACTGTATTCACGTATATAATGCCCGTTCATCCAGGCGAGTTTGTTCGTATCGTAAATAGCTGCTGTTTTTATTACTTTCTCCAGGCTGAATAGTTCTATCATTTCTTCAAGGTTTAAAAATTCCCTGTCTTCTCCAGGAGACCAACCGAGCAAGGCCAAATAGTTAACGAGCGCGTCGGGCAGGAAACCTTCTGAACGGAATTCTTCAACAGAGGTAGCTCCATGGCGCTTACTAAGCTTACTGCGATCAGGGGCAAGTATCATGGGTACATGAGCAAATACAGGCAGTTTGTACTCGAGCGCTTTTGCGCAAAGCAGTTGGCGGGGCGTGTTTGTAAGGTGTTCTTCAGCCCGGATGATATGTGATATTTCCATTTTACAGTCATCAACAATGCTTGCGAAATTGTATGTGGGAAGACCATTTGATTTAAGAATAATAAAATCATCGAGGTCGCTATTGTTAAAGCTTACTTCGCCCCTGATCAAGTCATTTACTACAGTAGCTCCGCTATCAGGAATCATTAACCTTACCACGGGCTTTCTTCCGTCCTTCTTGAAGGTTTCTATTTCTTCTGCACTTAATTTCCTGCAGTTTCCAGGATAAAGGTATGGCCTGCTTTCATTACGGGCTTCTTCTCTGCCGCTGGATAACTCATCGACGCTGCAATAACAATAGTAGGCTTTATTATCTGATAATAAACGGTTGGCTTCGGATGTATAGATGTCCATCCTTTTTGATTGGAAAAATGGTCCTTCATCCCATTCAAGCCCCAGCCAATGCATTGATTCAATTAATTTACCTGTATATTCTTCTCGTGAACGCTCAAGATCAGTATCATCTATCCGCAATACCATAATTCCGTCATTGGCTTTTGCAAAAAGATAGTTAAATAGGGCTGTACGCGCCCCTCCAATATGCAGTTCTCCTGTCGGGCTTGGCGCAAATCTCACTTTAACTTTTGACACAAAAACACCTCTTCCATATCCAGCTAACCCAGAATTGACAATAGGATTCCCGCTGCAACTGCAGAACCAATTACGCCGGCAACATTGGGCCCCATTGCATGCATCAGTAAATAATTATTCGGATTTTCTTGCTTTCCAACAGCCTGTGATACTCTTGCTGCCATCGGAACAGCAGAAACACCCGCAGAGCCGATTAGTGGGTTAATTCTACCACCGGTGATCTGGTTTAATAACTTGCCCATTAAGACACCTGTGGCTGTACCAAAAGCAAAAGCTGCCAAACCTAGAAATATTATTTTTAAAGTATCGGGAGTTAAGAAATAGGCAGCTGTTGCTTTAGCTCCAACGGTAAGGCCAAGAAATATTACAACAATATTATTAAGTTCGTTTTGCGCACCTTTGCTTAACCTTTCAGTAACCCCTGACTCTCTGATCAGGTTCCCAAACATTAACATTCCAAGTAAAGGAAGGGCTGCCGGTAATAATAAACCCGTTAAAATGATAACTGATATTGGAAATAAAATCTTCTCTTTTTTAGAAACCGGCCTCAATTGCTCCATTATAATATTACGTTCTTTCTTTGTTGTAAGTAGTTTCATAATTGGCGGCTGGATAATTGGAACCAGTGCCATATATGAATAAGCAGCAATTGCAATAGAACCTAAAAGCTCCGGAGCCAGTCTGCTGGCTATGAAAATCGCTGTCGGCCCATCAGCGCCTCCGATAATACCAATCGCTCCTGCCTCCTGTGGTGTAAAACCAAGGTAAATAGCTCCTATAAAAGTCAGGAAAATACCAAATTGCGCTGCGGCACCAAGCAATATTGTAATGGGGTTTGCTATCAGGGGTCCAAAATCTGTCATTGCCCCTACTCCAAGAAAAATAAGCGGCGGGTAAATGCCAAGTTCAAGCCCCAGGGATAGATAATATAACAACCCCCCGGGTTCTTCCCCAACTCCGGGAAGCATAAGCCCGCCCAGTGGCAGGTTTACCAACAGTACACCGAAGCTTATTGGTATTAGCAAAAGCGGTTCATATTTTTTTACAATCCCCAGGTAAAGTAGAACGCAGGCTATCACAACCATGATAACATCGTTAACCTGCAGGTTTACATACCCTGTTCCCCTGATAAATTCTAAAAACATATTGAGCAAACGGAACAACCCCTTTCAATCATTTCATGTAGTTTTGTTATGCGATGATCACCAGGGGGTCTCCGCTATTAACTGTATCGCCTTTTTTCACTAATACCTCGGTAACTGTTCCAGCAGTTGAAGAAGTTAATTCGTTCTCCATCTTCATTGCTTCAAGAATTAAAAGGACATCGCCATTTTGGACATTATCACCCGCTTTTACATTAACATCAATTACAGAGCCGGGCATTGGAGCTTTAATGCTTGTCCCTCCCTCCACTTTCGGAGAAGATGGTGGCGCGCTATTTTCTTTTTCTTCTGCCTGGGGGGCAGTAACTGTTTCCGCTTTTTGAGCTTCCGGCTTAGAAACATTGTTATTTGGCTTACCAGCTATATCTTTATCTCGTGAAGCACTTCCCGTATTTTGGTTGGGTTGTGATTTAAGCTCTTCAACTTCAACTGTGTATGATTGACCATCAACTGTAACTTTAAATTTTTTCAATTCTTCTCTTCCTCCTAATCTTTTCTAATGCAGCTCTATTTTCCATTAAGGTTTTTCTTCCAATAATCTTCCAATTATTCGATACGAGATTTCCGGCCTGATCTGCCGATATTGCTATACTGGCGATTTTTATTGAACTATCATCTTGTCGCAGGTATTCGTTTACTGCAGCCATGATTGCTGCTACCACTTTCCTGTCATTCTCCCCTGTGATCGTTGATATCTCTTTTTCATTATCCAATAAATTTTTCTGATCACCAGTGACCTCTTTTTCTTCTTTGTAAAGCAGGCGGGCGAATAATAAAAGAACCCCATATAACATGAATAGTGTAACCAGGACAACCGTAAATCCGATTACGAGAACCTGTAGCGCAAAATTAAATTGTTCCATACTGCATCTATCCCCCTGATAAACATATACTTGATTCTATCATTTTATTCTACCTAAGAAAAGGGTAATCTCCGTTAATAAACCCTTTAATATTATCCAGGTAGCTGTAATCTATAGCCAGTCGAACTGGATAGCTTCTGCTTCCCCTGTCTCCATGGTAATCAGATCCTCCGGTAATCAGTAATTTATTCTCTGCTGCTACTTTCTTATAATAGTTAACCCTTTCCTTGCTGTGTTCAGGATGAAATACCTCGACAGCATTCAGTCCTTTTTCCAGGAGCAATTTGATCAAGCTTTCCCCAGCTTTTTTAGGATGAGCAATTGCAATAAGCTTAGCTGTTCTTGATAATAGCTCCATCACACTGTCAAGAGATATTGTTTTTCTGGGGACATAAGCAGGACCATCCTGCTTCAGATATAGCGAGAAAGCCTGGTCCGTACTATGTACGTATCGTTTTTTTACAAGCAACCTTGCCAAGTGCATCCTTCCAGGAGCAGCTTCTCCTGACTCTGCAAGCACTTCGTCTATCCCAATTTTAAACCCCATATCTGACATCTTCTTTCTCATCGCAATCATTCTATTTAATCTTTCTACTTTCTGCACTTTCAACTCCTGGTTTAACAGGTTACGATTAGACAGGTAATAGCCGAGTATATGAATTTCTTCACCCTCATGCACAATACCTATTTCAATGCCCGGTATAAACTCAATACCAGCCTTTACAGCTGCCTCCTCTGCTTCAACCAAGCCGTCTACAGTATCATGATCTGTAAGTGCTATAGCTGAAAGGCCCGCTTTTGAAGCAAGATTCACCAGCTCTGCAGGGCCGTAAAGACCATCAGATGCACTGCTATGTGTGTGAAGATCAACAAGTTTCTGCCTCATAATATTTTGCCCCGTTTACGGTTTTATGATGGCTGTAATACCCTGTTAATAATACCACCTTGTTATTAATAAAAAAACACCCTCCTTTTAGCTGTGAGGGTGCTGAAACCAGTCTGCAAGTTAAGAATACATCGGTTGAAAAACTTAGCGAGGTTCAATGATTAATTTAATTGCAGTTCTTTCCTCGCCGTCAATCTCAATATCCGTAAAGGCTGGAATGCAGATTAAATCAATGCCTCCCGGCGCAACAAAACCCCTTGCAATGGCCACTGCTTTTATTGCCTGGTTCAGGGCTCCTGCACCGATTGTTTGGATTTCTGCGCCTCCTCGTTCCCTTAGTACCCCTGCCAGGGCACCGGCTACGGAATTAGGATTGGATTTTGCTGAGACTTTTAATACCCCCATTATTAGGTACCTCCTTTGCGGATTTAACTAAGGTATTCGCCCTTTTTACCTTATATCCTGCCTGAATTATATGAATTATTCATGAGTTTTAAATTATTTGTGAGATCCTTTTCACAAAAACAGTTTCGCCCTGTTCATTAAATTCAACTATTAGAGCATTAAATAGCGAAGTTCCATCAGAAATGCTTAACTTGTGAGGCATTTGTGTCAGGAACCTTTTTAAAGGCCCCCCTTTATCTACACCAAGAATTGAGTCATATAAGCCAACCATTCCGACATCGGTTATATAAGCAGTACCTCTTGTTAAAATCCTTTCATCTGCAGTCTGCACGTGGCTGTGAGTACCGATGACTGCATTCACCTGACCGTCCAGGTACCACCCCAGCGCCTGTTTTTCTGAAGTTGCTTCAGCATGAAAATCAACAAGTATAAGATCTGCTTTTTCCTTTAGGCCAGGGATTATTTTGTCTGCCGTCCTGAAAGGGCAATCGGCAGGCCGCATAAAAACCCTTCCAATTAGATTTAGAACTGCAATTTTATACTTGCCTTTCTTTCTTTCAATGATTACTGAACCATAACCGGGAGTTGTTTCTTCAGGGTAGTTAGCTGGCCTTATGAGTCTTGGTTCCCTGTCAATAAAGTTGTAGATGTCTTTTTGATCCCAGGTATGATTTCCTCCGGTAACTACATCTACACCTGTATTTCGCAAATCATTAAATACTGTCTCTGTTATTCCGGCACCGCCAGCTGCATTTTCTCCGTTAGCAATAATTAAATCGAAAGCTGTCTCTTTTTTTAGCTCATCTAGCGCTGTTTTTAAACATTTCCGGCCTGTTTTACCAACGATATCTCCAATAAACAGTATACGCATTTTAAGATCTCCAATCATAGTGCATATTAAGAAAGTGCCTTTAAAAGGCACTTTCTATCAATACAATATTATATTCTTATATTACACTAAATTACTTTGCGTAATCAACTGCTCTTGTTTCCCTGATAACGGTTACTTTAATCTGACCGGGATATTCAAGTTCACTTTCGATCTTTTTCACTATATCCCTGGCCACCTTGATTGATGTGTAATCATCTATCCGATCCGGTTTAACCATAATTCTTATTTCACGTCCGGCATGGATAGCATATGATTTTTCGACTCCTTCGAAAGAGTCTGCAATATTTTCGAGTTTTTCCAACCGCTTAATATATGCCTCCAGTGTTTCACGCCTGGCGCCCGGGCGAACTGCTGATATAGCATCTGCAGATTGTATCAATACTGCTTCCAAAGTGTTAAAGTCTACATCCCCGTGGTGAGCTTCAATTGCATTAACAATTCCGGCTGACTCTTTATACTTCTTTGCCAATTCCGCACCGATATGAACATGTGAGCCTTCTGTTTCATGGTCAATTGCCTTTCCTATATCATGCAGCAGGCCGGCCCGCTTGGCGAAGTTAACGTCCAATCCCAGTTCAGCGGCCATAATACCAGCCAGGTGGGCAACTTCTATAGAATGTTGAAGAACATTCTGACCGTAGCTTGTCCTGAACTTTAATTTTCCGAGCAGGTTTACTATCTCAGGATGAATTCCATGAACTCTTGATTCGAAGGTAGCTCTTTCCCCTTCTTCCTTAATCTGTGTTTCCACTTCTTTACGGGTTTTTTCTACAATTTCTTCAATTCTCGCCGGATGGATTCTTCCATCACTAACCAATTTTTCCAAGGCCAACCTTGCGACTTCACGTCTAATTGGGTCAAAACCGGATATGATAACGGCTTCCGGAGTATCATCAATAATCAGATCTATTCCGGTAAGTGTCTCCAGCGCCCTGATATTTCTACCTTCTCTACCGATTATCCGCCCTTTCATTTCATCATTAGGCAATGATACGACGGAAACTGTAGATTCTGTAACATGATCTGCGGCATACCTTTGAATGGCAAGGGTTACTATTTCACGGGCCTTTTTCTCGCCTTCGGCTTTTGCCTGGTTTTCAATATCTTTTACCATTGTAATCATTTCATGATCTATTTCTTCTCTTACTCTCTGAAGCAGTAGTTCTTTAGCCTCATCTGAAGTCATACCCGAGACCCTTTCCAATTCTGCTAGCTGCTGCTGGTGTAATTGATCGAGCTTATCCTTAATTTCTACCGTTTCTTGCTCTTTAGAACGTAAATCATCTTCCTTTTTTTCTGCAATGGCGATCTTACGATCAAGGCTTTCCTCTTTCTGAACTAACCTGCGCTCCAGGCGCTGCAGTTCAGAACGCCTCTCTTTGCTTTCTTTTTCCAGTTCACTTCTCAGGCGAACAGCTTCTTCTTTAGCTTCAAGCTGCTTTTCTCTTTTTATTGCATTAGCTTCCTGAGTCGCTTCTTCAACAATTTTTTTTGCTGCTGTTTCCGCTGAAGATATTTTTGCTTCAGCGATCATCTTGCGAATTAAATAGCCGCCTCCCAAACCAACTACCAGGGCAGCTATAATCATAAGTAAATTTTCCATCATGTCGTTCACCTCCGTTTCACATTGATAAAAGTTATAATTAGTCCGTATAATAAAACAAGCTGTGTCTGTGACACAGCTTAAAAGAGAATGACCAGGAAATAGGTATACTTATACCAAAACCTGAAAGAAAGATTATATGCTATTTTAATCTATCTCAGCGCCCTACGCGCCGGGCCATCTCTTAATCATTTATGTGCCAGACTAACAATTAAATAACTACTATTCCTTAGTAATTGTAGACTGAATACTAAATTATGTCAAGGTAAGATTACTCTGAAGGATTGTAATCTTTTAATACCTTGTAAACAATATTATTATCAAAACCGCGTCTTTGTAAAAAAGCCGCCTGACGCTTTATCCATTTTTCATCTGCTTCGTTTGATTTGCGTTTTCTATTCTCTATAAGGTGTTTTGCTCTTTCCAGTTCATCTGCTGGATCAAAATACTCAGCAATCGCTTCATCAATGATATTTCCATCAATGTTTTTTTGCTGCAATTCATAGCGTATTCTTTTAAATCCATGTCCCTTGCGCTGGCGTGAACTTATAAAATCCTGTGTGTATTTTAAATCATCAATATAGCCATATTGCTTTGTTTCATTTAAAACATAATTGATGACCTTGTTTCCAAAACTTTTCCGATCAAGATAGTTTATTAGTTCAGCTTCGCTGCGCTGCCTGTAAGTCAGGTATTTGATAGCAAGACTTAGTGCTTTTCTATTTTTAATTTCATCCATCTTTTAGGTACCTGCAATTTGTAATACTATTCGGTGATTTTTTCTTCAGGCACATCTTTCCCATTGCTGCTTCCCGGGACAGGAAGGCCCGCCGCTTCCCGTACTTTTAATTCTATTTCCCTTTTTAAATCTACATTTTCTTTCAATAATTCCCTTACATTTTCGCGTCCCTGCCCAAGCCTCTCGTCACCGTAAGAGTACCATGCTCCACTTTTGGCGATAACGTTGTGCTCCAGTCCAAGATCAATTATTGAGCCTTCTGCGGATATACCTTTACCGTATAGGATATCAAACTCTGCAACTTTAAATGGTGGCGCCACCTTGTTCTTAACTACTTTAACTCTTGTTCTGTTTCCAATTATTTGATCCGAACCTATTTTTAAAGATTCGATTCTCCTGACATCCATTCTTACTGAAGAGTAAAATTTTAATGCTCTCCCACCGGGAGTTACTTCAGGATTACCAAACATAATGCCGACTTTTTCCCTTATCTGGTTTATGAATATGGCGCTTGTTCTCGATTTACTTATTACCCCTGATAACTTCCGAAGGGCCTGTGACATCAACCTGGCCTGTAAACCAACATGTGAATCCCCCATCTCGCCTTCAATCTCAGCCCGGGGGACAAGAGCTGCTACCGAGTCAATAACCAGAACATCTATCGCATTGCTGCGTACAAGCGCCTCAGCAATTTCCAAAGCCTGCTCTCCTGTATCCGGCTGTGAAACCAGCAGGTCATCTAGATTGACGCCCAGGTTAGTTGCATATTGCGGATCAAGCGCATGTTCAGCATCAATAAAAGCTGCAAAACCGCCTCTACTTTGTGCTTCCGCAATTATGTGCAGCGCTACGGTAGTTTTACCGGAAGATTCAGGACCAAATATTTCTACCACCCTGCCCCTGGGTACTCCTCCAACGCCAAGAGCCGCATCCAGTGTAAGACTGCCGGTTGGAATAAATGCAATTTCTGTAACTGCGTCCTGACCAAGTTTCATAACAGAACCCTTGCCAAACTGCTTTTCAATCTGTACCAGTGCTGCCTCTAGTGCTTTTTCTTTTTCCAATTAAGTTTACCTCCTCTAACGGGTTCATTTTGCAGTATACTTCTTTTTTTAAAAACATATTCCTTCTGTTTATCTGTAATTGACTTTAATAATTGCCAAAGTTAAGTATATCTTTTTTGTAATATCAATTTAAATATTTCTTTGTATCGTGCGCCATTACTGTCTAAAATGCTTTGATATAAAACAATTTCATCTACTTCTGCCAATGGGGTTGTGAAGTTCTTCTCTTCCTCTAAAAAACGATTTAACACTTGTTTTTCTATTGGGTTTCTTAAACGGCCCAATGTTAAATGGGGATAAAATTCCCTGCTCTCTTTAGCATACCCCATTTCAGTCAAATGGGACTCTACTTTTTCAGCAATTTCAGCTGTTTCTTTTCGGCCCTTTTGCATTCCAAGCCAAAGCACGCGCGGTTTACCGGGATGAGGAAAAACACCTGTACCTCTGAAAGCATACTGGTATGGCTCAAAAGTAATTGCTGCTTTTTCAAGTGCCTCTTTAATTAATCCGACATTGTAGCTGTCAATTTCACCTAAAAACTTCAGGGTGAGGTGCATGTTCTCTGGCCGGACCCACTTCACACCCTTCACGTAATCTTTAAGCCTGCTTTGCATTACTCCAACTGCATGTTGCTGTTCTTTTGACAGTTTAAGTGCAATAAATAATCTCATCAAATAGTTGCTTTCTCCCATTTATAAATATTTAGCACTTTATCAGTACCTTACGCAGCATATCAAATGCAACCTGTGCAGCTCTTTCTTTCACTCCCCTTCTTCCACCGCCCAGGTAAAATTCGTTACAAACTAGTTCTTTCGGACTTGAAACAGCTATATATACCAGACCTGTATCTTCTTTTAATTTACCACTTTCAGGCCCGGCGTATCCTGTAATTCCAACTCCGTAATCTGATTGAAAAAGAGTGCGCACTCCTTCAGCCATGGCAGTAGCAACAGGTTTGCTTACCTCTCCTTCTTCTTCTATTAAGCCAGGATCAATTTTAAGCAATTCACTTTTTGCCCTTTTTGAATAAGCAATTATACCACCTAAATAATAACCGGAACTACCTGGTATGTCTGTAATCATATCTGAAAGCAGGCCACCACTGCAAGATTCAGCAACGGATAAAGTTAATTTTCCCGACAAGAGCATACTTGCTACAACACTGGTTATAGTATCTTCGTCGCTGCCAAAGATATAATCGCCAAGGGTTTCCCTGAGAATTGTTTCTGCTCCTTGTATCGCGGCATTCGCTTCTTCTGAATCACCGCTTGCCTTAATCTGCAGGTTTACCTCATATCCTTTTGCTACATAAGATAGTGGTGGATAATTCCATTTGCCAATGTTTTTTATTGTTTCTTCTAACATTGATTCTCCCAAACCAATACATTTTAAAGTTTTAACTTTTTTTTGTACACCATGATTATTCAAAACAAGGTATGGTAGTACCTGGTGATCAAACATTTCCTTTAATTCAGCAGGTGGCCCGGGCAGTAAAATAATTATTTTCCCCCGCAATTCAATTATGGCACCCGGCGCAGTGCCTCTTTTATTCGGCAACACTTTGCTGCCACTTAAAATCATTGCCTGTTTTTTATTTCCCTCCGGCATTTTAATTCCGCGTTTAGTAAAGAAACTTTCCATTTTTATAAGCCAGTCTTCATTTAAAACCATCGGTAAACCTAAGATACCTGCTACCGCTTCCCTGGTTAAATCATCATCCGTAGGCCCAAGACCTCCGGTTAAGATAGCAATTTCACTATTGCCAAGTGACCTTTCGAGCGCATCCTTAATCGCATTCTCATCATCAGCAACTACGACTGATTCCCTGACCGATATTCCCGAGGCCCATAAACGCCTGGAGAGGAAACCGGCATTAGTATTTTCGATTAATCCTGTAAGCAGTTCATTGCCGATACAGATCAGGTCGGCTTGCATTGTATTACCTCCAAACCTTTTGTTCTATATAATTGCCACAGCTAATAGGTTGTAGGCTGAGTTAGCACAAATTTTCGCCTTGATAAATTCACCGGGTTTTAAAAGCTTCCGTGATTTGACAACAACAATTCCATCAACTTCAGGAGCCTGGAAAGCGGTTCTGCCGATATAACAGTTACCGGCATTTTTGAACGGACCATCAATTAAAACAGGATATATCTTCCCAATATATTTCCGGTTTAAACTGCGCGATATTGCTTTTTGTTTAGTCATTAAATTGTGCCGTCTCTTTTTTGCAACCCTTGCAGGCACACTATCCTGCATATCATAAGCAACTGTACCTTTTTGGGCAGAGTAAATAAAAGAGCCAAGGTTTTCAAGTCGGTATTCACCAGCAAATCTGATTAGCTCGTCATAAGCCTTTTTATCTTCGCCAGGATGCCCTATCATTACTGTGGTTCGCAACGAAATTCCCGGGACCATCGCTCTTAGCCTGGTTATTAACATCAATATTTCGGCTTTGCTGTAATCGCGGCCCATATATTTTAAAACCTGATCATTTACATGCTGTAGCGGGATATCTAAATAGTTGCATATTCTTTTTTCGGATGCTATTAAATTTATCAAACTATCATTAATCCTGGATGGATAGGCGTACATCACTCTCAGCCAGAAATTGTGTTTCAACTCCATAATCATCTTGATCAGTCCCGTGAGATCCGGATAGTTTTCGTTATCCATGCCATATGCAGTTGTATCCTGGGCAATAAGTGATATTTCTCTCGTTCCCTTGTTCAATAGTAAAGCTATCTCCTTTACTATATCTTCAGGCGGCCTGCTGCGGTAATTTCCGCGAATACAGGGTATCAGGCAGTAATTGCAGTGATTATCACATCCTTCCGCTATTTTTACAGGTACGGAATGAGGTGAAACTGTTAAAAGCCTTACTGAAACAGCAAAGTATTTTTTCGCCGGCCTTCTTTTTATCGTGAGTCTTTTCCCTGCAAGAAGTGCTTTAAGGAAGGTATTCAAATGCTTATAACTGTGAACGCCAATAGCACCGCTAAGTTCTTCCAGTTGACTGATCAACTTATTGCCGTATATTTCAACCATGCAGCCGGCCATAACCAGCTTCGTTCTGCTGGGATCAATACTTTGGCTAAGTTTTAAAAGGGTATTGATAGATTCTTGTCTTGCATCATCTATGAAGCTACAGGTATTAATAATCACAAGATCCGCATCTCTGTAATCTTCAATTATAGAACAACCACGTTTCTCCAGGTAATGAAGTATCGTTTCCGTATCTATCCTGTTCTTATCGCATCCTAATGATACTGCGGCTATTTTAGGACTTTTTTTCAAGAGTTGGCTGTTGCTATTAAGCTTGTAAAGAGGCTTTGATATATTAATTTTCCTAATTCTCCCTGGTGTTAAAATCTTCGCAAATCTGTGCTGCCTGTTCCTGTGTTACCAGTACTTCTCTCGGTTTACTACCTTCAAACTGGCCCACTATGCCACGTCTCTCAAGATCATCGATCAGCCTGGCAGCCCTTGTATAGCCTATTCTAAAGCGTCTTTGTAACAATGAAATAGAAGCCTGACCTGTGCGCACAACCAGGTCAACCGCTTCTGCAAAGAGGGCATCTGTTTCGTCTTCACTTTCAGCTTCACTATTTTCAAGAAAAGCGCTGGAATCTTCATAGTCTACCTGACCCTGCGCTTTGATGAAATCGGTGATTTTCTTAACCTCGATCTCGCTTATATAAGCTCCCTGGACCCTGAAAGGTTTAACAGCGCCAACAGGATAAAAAAGCATATCCCCCCTGCCGAGCAGCTTTTCTGCGCCAGACATGTCCAAAATTGTCCGTGAATCAAACTGCGAGGAAACAGTAAAGGCAATTCTTGATGTAATATTTGCCTTAATGATCCCGGTCAAAACATCAACAGAAGGTCGCTGTGTTGCAACCACTAAATGGATACCTGCAGCCCGCGACATTTGTGCCAGCCGGGCAATCGAGTCTTCTACTTCTCCCGGTGATACAAGCATTAAATCAGCAAGCTCGTCTATAATGACAACAATATAAGGAAGTTTTTCCAAGTCACTGTCTTTTAGTGACATTTCATTATAAGTAGATATATCACGAACTTCCAATTCAGCGAATAAGTCGTAACGGCGGCCCATTTCACGAACCATATTCCGTAAAGCCAACGCCGCTTTTCGCGGATCTGTCAGGACTGGCATTAAAAGGTGCGGTATTCCGTTATATACACTCAGTTCTACTACTTTTGGATCGATCATTAAAAAACGAACTTTTTCCGGGCCAGCCTTATAAAGGATGCTTGTTATGATTGTATTCAGGCATACACTTTTCCCTGCCCCGGTTGCCCCGGCGATTAACAGGTGGGGCATTTTTGCCAGGTCAGCTATTACAGGATCTCCGGTAATGTCTTTTCCCAGTCCGATAGTAAGCTCTGAGGAGCTGCAAGTGTATGCTGTTTCTTCTATTACCTCGCGCAGGTTTACGAGATCAATAACTTTATTTGGCACTTCTATCCCCAGCGCTGCTTTACCTGGAATTGGAGCTTCAATTCTCACCAGCGGGGCTGCAAGGTTAAGAGCGAGATCATCTGATAATGAAATAATCTTGCTCACTTTCACACCTGCTTCGGGTTGGACTTCAAATCGTGTAACCGTTGGTCCTGATTGAACATGAATTACCTTTGCCCTCACCCCAAAACTTAATAGAGTGGTTTCAAGCAATTTTGCTCTTTCTTTGCTGCTTTTCTGGTGTTGGTTGGTTCGGTCTTTCTGCGGAAGTGAGAGCAATTCCAGTGATGGAATCAGGTAATCATCACTAAACGGTATGCTTTTCTGTTCAAGTCTTTCCTGACCGTTAACCTCTTGCAGACCGGAGTTATTCTCAGGCTTAGTAATAATGACTGCACTCTCTTTACTGTAATCTTTACTGCTGGCATGAAAGTTTTCCAGTTCTGATTTTTCAACTTCGTCGGATATTATCGGGGCAGGATCGTTGTTATTTACAGTACCAGGTGCGCCTATTTCATCCGGGGTCTGTATTTCATCTTTAGGTTTTTCCCTGTTTTCTTTTACCAAATTTCTAATGCT
Organism: Syntrophomonadaceae bacterium; assembly: GCA_007129055.1. Classification (GTDB taxonomy): domain Bacteria; phylum Bacillota; class Dethiobacteria; order DTU022; family DTU022; genus SLQM01. The sequence goes on along the minus strand of SKWE01000069.1, from coordinate 23,387 downwards.
ATCATGTAAATATATGAATGATGATTTAAATATTTTTATTATGCCATAGTACAGAAAGCTAAAACCCTTCGTTAGTTTTCTTAAGGTTTTTAAAAATGCTTTATAGTAAATGCTGAGGGAAATATTTAGGATTAATACCGCAGATATGATAAAGCAGGTTACTACGATAATTCTACTTCCCAGTGGGCCAAGTAAGTAAATAAGTAGTGCGGCAAAAAGCCCGCCAATTAACCCTCCACCCTCCAGGTTTAAGCCACGGGCTATGCTTTCACTGAACAGTCCTTCCCCAGGTATAGAAGAGGCAATATCAATAAGCAGGTTTAAGTGCATCCAGATTATTGCCGATACAAGGAGTAGGTAAAAGCCTGCCAGGCGGGTGGTTACAATTGCTTTTTTACTTGGTATTACCATTCTTATTCCGTAAAAACTTATAATTAAAGGTAAAGCCACTGCCGCATTACCAGCCACCATACGCAAAAACCGGTTAACAAGGTGCCCTGCACCGCCAGCCTGCTCTGTATAATACAGGCCTACAAAACAAAATAGGGCCAGGGCAAGAATCAATATACCTTTAACCTGGTGCCGCATCGCTTTGTTTAAGCCTTTTTTGCGCTTTCTTCCCAATTATTACCCACCTATTATTAAGTTTAACCAATTATAAAACATATGTTCTTTTTTGTAAAGCGCCGCGATTACCCCGGTCCAAAGATTACCGGCATCGCCTTTTCCTCAATTGTGAAGTGCATGTAATCGCCTCTTAGTATTTCTCCTTCCAGGTGCATGGGTCTTGCTTCGTTTAGCTTAATTTTTATTTCCCGGGCCCGAAACATATTTGATTCTTCTAAGTGTTTAAGCTTTCCTTTAAATACCTTGGGAAAATGATAAAGCATAAATGGTTTTTTCATTTTATCCAGTATACAGACATCAAACAAGCCATCATCCTGGATTGCGTCCGGCAAAATTCTCATTCCGCCACCATATGCCTGTCCTATACCTACTGCCACCAGTGTGGGGTGACAGGCAAAAGCTCCATCTCCAAGGTCCACTTCCATATCAGTTGTTTGATAGGATATCAGCATTTCCAAAACTGCATAAATGTAAGCTGAAACCCCTTTAAAGGGTTTTACACCCCTGTTAACCCTCTCTGCTACAGCTGCATCAAAACCAATACCTACAGAATTTATAAAATAGCGATCCATTACTTTTCCGAGATCTATAGATCTGATGTTAGCATCAATAAGTGCTTTGCATGCAGGGTTAATTTCAGTTGGCATATTAACGGCGGTAGCAAAATCATTTCCCTTTCCCCCGTGTATTACAGCGAGGGTTGCTTTCGTGCCAACTATTCCGTTTAGCACTTCATTTACCGTTCCGTCGCCACCTACTGCCACAACAATATCATAACCTTCTTTGGCAGCTGTCCTTGCTGATTCGATTGCATCCCGTGGTTCGCGGGTTTCATATATATCATAATCTATTCCTGATTCTTTCATTATTTCTTTTAACCTGGGTAATAGAGAATAAGCTTTTCCGGCTCCGGCAACTGGATTAACAATGAATTTATAACTTTTCAACGACATATTTCCTTTCTTTACAGTATTTTATCTAACAGATAATATATCATTGCATCAAGAATATCTTATTCATTGGCTTACGAGTATTGTTTCATCAGATGTTTAATTGAATCGGGCCGGTATAATCAACAGAGTTAAATACCGGCCCGCAATGCTTCGTGTTTTGCTTCGAACATGTTAATCACATCATACCTTGAGTATATATCCAGTGCAGGCAACCATTGTCATAACCCGGTTATTTACTTATGCTCATTCGATACGTCGATAACAATTGGCATTATCATCGGCCGCCTACCGGTATGCTCATAGAAAAAAGAAGAAGCCGCATCCCTTACTTTTGCTTTAACTTTATTCCATTCCTGTAACTGATCGCTGTTAATTTTATCAATTGTCTTAGTCAGGGCTACCTTTGCTTCTTCCAGAAGATCTACAGATTCCCGGACATAAACAAACCCCCTGGTTATTATTTCAGGCCCGGCCATAACGACGCCGTTATCCTGATCAACCGCTAATACAACAATTACAATACCGTCTTCGGACAGCATCTGGCGATCCCTGATTACAACTTCACCAACATCTCCAACTCCAAATCCATCCACCAGGACTCTTCCTGCTGAAACAGAACCTGCTTGCCGGCCTTTACCGTCACTAAATTCCATTACGTTTCCCGGTTTAACCAGGAAAACATTTTCCTCTTTAATACCAAGCTTTTGAGCTATCTTAGAACAGTAAGCCTGCTGACGGTATTCCCCGTGAACAGGGATTAGATAATCAGGCCTTAATAGATTGATCATCAGTTTAATTTCTTCTTCACTACCATGGCCGGAAACATGAACACCGGATATAGGTCGATAAATAACATCTGCCTTAAGCTGGAATAGGTTGTTCACGGTCCTGGAAACCAGTTTTTCATTCCCGGGTATTGGTGTTGCCGCAATAATAACGGTATCGCCGGGAAATATCTCAACCTGCCTGTGTTCTGACTTGGATATTCTGGTTAAAGCCGACATAGGTTCTCCCTGGCTGCCGGTAGTTATTACTGCCATTTTTTCATGTGGCACATCTTTAATCTTGTCAATATCAACAATAATTTCTTTCGGTATTTTGAGGTAACCCAATTCTGTAGAAATTTCAACCGAGTTCACTATACTGCGACCAACTATTCCAATTTTCCGGTCATAGCGGACAGCCGCATCGACAACCTGCTGAATCCGGTGAATATTTGAGGCAAAAGTAGCTAAAATTATCCGGCTGCGTGAAAGCCTGAAAATTTCATTTATTGAATCGCCAACCTCTTTTTCTGAGAGCGTATAACCTGGACGGTCCGCATTAGTTGAATCCAACAAAGCGGCTATCACACCCCGTCTTCCAAGTTCAGCAAGTTTAAAGTAGTCTGTGATTCTACCGTCAACGGGAGTTTGATCAAACTTAAAATCACTTGTATAAACAATAATGCCTTCCGGTGTTACTACAGCTACTCCTACAGAATCAGGTATGCTGTGGTTAGTCCGGAAGAATTCAAGTTTAAAGTTATCAGAGAGTACCAGATCCTGCTCCGGGTTTATTTCGCGCATCTCAATATTTGCGCCTGGATGCTCCATAAATTTAGCCCTTACCAGGCCAAGAGTTAATCGTGTTCCGTATATAGGGGCATCAATCTCGTCCATAATATATGGCAGCGCGCCAATGTGGTCTTCATGGCCGTGTGTTAGAATAATACCCAGTATATTCAGTTTCTGATCCTGCAAATAAGATATGTCGGGTATAACAATATCTATTCCCAACATAGATTCATCGGGAAACTTAAGCCCGGCATCCATTACTATACAATCCTGGCCATATTTTAAAACAAACATATTTTTTCCTATTTCACCTACTCCGCCAAGCGGAATAAGCTGTAGCGTTTTATTATTCTTCTTTTTTGACAAAATAAACCTCCGTTATCCGGTATGCCCAAATCCGCCACCACTTCTTTCAGTTGGCGGCAGGTCATTTACTTCTTTTATAACTGCCTTTGAAACTGGCGATAAAACCGCCTGGGCTATCCGGTCATTACGTTTTATTATAAATTTCTCCTGACCCATGTTTATGATAATTATTTTTATTTCCCCCCGGTAATCTGAGTCAATCGTCCCGGGTGAATTTAATATACCGATACCATTCTTAAGGGCTAAACCACTGCGGGGTCTGATTTGAAGCTCATGGCCTTCTGGAACTGCTGTATAAAGACCAGTGGGAACAAGAACAACTTGTCCAGAGGCCACTTCTATTTCACTTTCCACAGCTGCATGCAAATCCATACCCGCAGCGCCATTTGTCATATAACAGGGCAGTTGAATATCTTTAGCCCACGCGGCTCGCTTTATTGGCAAATCTACATTAACCCAGGACACATTTAACCTCCCCGGTAAAATTATATCTGCTCCATCCTTTATATACCTGAATTTAGTTGCTAATTGCTACCGATTACGATTCCTCGGCCCACCCCTGTCATTTCTGTCACTTCTTTCATTTCTCTCTACAAAGCCTTCGGGCTTTTCCAGCAATGCTTTTCTGGAAAGGTTGATTCGTCCTTTGTCATCAATATCAAGAACTTTTACTTCAATCTCATCGCCAAGGTTAACCACGTCTTCAGTTTTGTTAACCCGTACATGATCGAGGTGAGAAATATGAAGCAAGCCTTCTTTTCCCGGTAAAACTTCTACGAAGGCTCCATACCGTTCAACCCGTTTTACAGTTCCTTTATAAACTTTGCCTGGCTCAACATCTTGAACCAGGGCTGCAATCATTTCCTGGGCTTTCTTTCCACCTTCGGGATCAACTGCAGCGATAAATATCCTGCCATCCGGTTCAATATCAATACCCGCACCGGTTTCGGCAATTATCTTATTAATCATCCTACCGCCGGGCCCTATAACATCCCTTATTTTATCGATATCGATCTGCATCCTGATCATCCGCGGCGCGTGGGGTGATAATTCGGCCCGCGGTTTTTCAATAGTCTGATTCATAATATTTAAAATATACTTATAGCCTTCATCTGCATGCTGCAGAGCTTCTTCCAGTATTTCCCTTGAAAGCCCCTGGATCTTTATATCCATTTGAATAGCTGTTATACCTTTTTCAGTACCGGCTATTTTAAAATCCATGTCACCGAGAAAATCTTCAAGACCCTGGATATCTGATAATACTACAACCTGGTCTTCTTCCTTGATTAACCCCATTGCAATGCCCGCAACCGGAGCTTTAAGGGGTATTCCCGTATCCATCATTGCCAGCGATCCTGAACATACGCTGGCCATTGAAGTTGAACCGTTTGATTCTAATACTTCCGAAACCAGGCGAATTGTATAAGGAAACTCGTCCTCGGATGGAACAACAGGTTCAAGCGCTTTCTCTGCCAGCGCACCGTGCCCTATTTCGCGCCTGCCGGGCCCGCGCATAAAGCCTGTTTCTCCCACGCTATAAGGTGGAAAATTGTAGTGGTGTATGAATCTTTTTGATTCTTCAAGGCCGAGCCCATCCAACATCTGCATATCTCTTAAGGCAGATAATGTACAGATATTTAACACCTGGGTTTGACCCCTGGTAAATATAGCTGAACCATGTGTTCTTGGAAGGGATGATATTTCACAGGTAATAGGCCGTATCTCTTGTGGATTACGCCCATCAGCCCTGATCCCTTCAGTGATGATTTTTTTGCGCATCGAATCTTTCAATACGTCTTCGTAGACTTTTCCGATAGTTTTTTCTTCTTCGGGGAATTTTTCAATGTACTGCTCTATAATATCTTTCTTGATAGCAGAAAGCTTATCTTCCCTCTCCTGCTTGTCAGCAATGCCAAGCGCGTTTGCAACTTCTTTCCGGGCATAAGGTTCAACCTCCCGGACAAGTTCTTCAGGAAGCTCATCTATCTTAACTTCCATTTTTTCTACCCCAACTTCTAAAACCATTTTTTCCTGTTGGCTCACAATATCTTTTATTACATCATGTCCAGCCTCTATACAGCTTAAGACATCTTCCTTGCTTATTTCCTGCGCGCCTGCTTCCACCATCATAACTGCGTCTTTTGTGCCAGCTAACATTAGATGGAGATCACTTTTCTGGGCCTGCTCCTGGTCCGGGTTTACAACCGGTTTACCGTCGATCAATCCTACTACTACAGCCCCTATAGGGCCGTTAAAAGGTATTTTAGATATTGATAGCGCAGCAGAAGCACCAATAATTGATAGTGTTTCAGGCGGGCAATCCTGATCCATTGACAATACGGTAGTAACTATGTGAACTGAATTCCGGAAGCCTTTCGGAAACAGTGGACGCAATGAGCGATCGGTTAACCGGCAGCCCAGGATTGCTCTTTCGGTCGGCCTTCCTTCTCTTTTTATAAACCCCCCGGGTATGCGGCCAACAGCGTAAAGGCGCTCTTCATAATCCACTGTCATCGGGAAGAAATCAACGCCCTCCCTCGCTTCGTCAGATACAGTTGCTGTGACAAGGGCCATTGTATCACCATAACGCAACAGAACAGCTCCGCTTGCCTGTTTAGCAAGTCTGCCCGTTTCCATTGATAAAGTCTTTCCGTTTAACTCCATACTGTTTGTATGCATTAAATATATACTCCTCCTAGTTCTAACTTGGTATTCTACCTATAAGCACGGGAGTAAACCCCCGTGCTTATTATTTATCTCTGCTATTTTCTCAGTTTAAGCTTGGCAAGAATTTCCTGGTAGCGTTCCGGAGATCTATCTCGAAGATAATTCAGCAGGCCCCGCCTTCGACCTACCATCTTCAGCAGGCCCCGTTGAGAATGATAATCTTTCTTGTGAATTTTTAAATGTTCAGTTAGATAGTTAATCCTTTCAGTCAACAAGGCAATTTGCACTTCCGGTGAACCTGTATCCCCTTCATGCCTTTTATGCTCCTCAATGATCTCCTGCTTACGTTCTAGATCCAACATTAATAATATCCTCCCTTTTTATAATCGCCACCGGCCAAGTTCTGCGTCGGGAATGCGGCACACCTAGCCAATGGTTCAAACTAATAGGATCTTAGCACAGAACAACCTACTTGTAAAGATTGCCAGCGCCCATTATAGCTTTCTTTAAACTGCTTAATTAGAGATCTGCTGGTTTCTATATCCTGAAAGATCTGCTTACGCAGCTCAGATGGTGTCTCAAATGTTTTAGTATTTCTTAATTTTTCGAGGAAACAAAGGCGTATCTCTTGATGATATATTTCTCTTCTATAATCAATAATATGAGTTTCAACAGCTGTTTTATGATCGGAAAAAGTAGGCCTTGAACCAACGTTAGTAACACCAAATAGCAATTCTTCCTCCAACTTCGTTACAGCGGTCAGGTATACTCCCTTACCAGGCCAGATCATTCGTCCATTAGCGGCAATATTTGCAGTAGGGTAAACCAGGGTTTTCCCAACTCCATGCCCTTTAATTATTTTACCCTGTCTGAAAAAGTAATACCCAAGTAAATCTGACGCTTCGCTCACTGAGCCGGAAAGCAGCAGGGAACGTATTGTTGAACTGCTTACTTCTTTGCTGTTATAAAGAAGCATCGGCTGTATATGAACTTTAAAATTTAGTTTTTCTCCCCAAAATAGAAGGGTATCTGAACTCCCTGCCCCTTTTCTGCCGAAGGTGTAATCGGCCCCAACGTGCACACTATTAACTCTTAATTTCTCAATAAGCACAAGCCTGATAAACTGTTCCGGGCTTAACTGGGAAAAACGGCTGTCAAAAGGCTGAATAATCATGTAATCTAAACCCAGTTCGCCAAATATCTCTGCCCGGTCAGCCAGATCCGTCAGCAGGGCGGGTTGATTATCTGACCTCAAGGCTATCAGGGGGTGAGGATCAAAGACCAGTGCAGCGCTTGAACCGCCCGAGTTTTTAGATTCTTTTATAGCAGATTTTATTATCGCCTGGTGCCCCCTGTGAACACCATCAAAGTTACCAAGGGCCAGGTTTAATGAATTAATTTCAGCAGGTAAACGATCTACTCCATTAATAATTTCCATTACTGTTCACCTTTCAGCGCTTCATTCCTTGCTAGGTATTTTAATGTTTTCAGTCCGATATTACCATCAACATTACAGGCAGCAGCCAGACCTTTAAAGTTACCATGGTAGTCATAAAATCTTAAAGGCCCTTCAAGGCTGGCAAAATCATTATGTCCAGTGCTTTCTGCCATAATAATTTTGCCATTTTTTAAGCTTTCGATTTGCATGTCAGTCAATTCTAATGCCGGAAACTGGCCAAGCGCAACATCAATAGGTTTAACTAACTCCTCATGAAAACCGGTATTCTTTGCTGCTTCAATTTCAATTAGGGTTAGTGAATCAGAAACATTAAATGGTCCTACCTCAAGCCTTCGTAAATCGCTTAGAACCGCTCCGCATCCTGCTATTTTACCGATATCTGCTGCAAGCGTCCTGATATAAGTTCCTTTTGAACAGCTTATTTCAAGCGTAAGGTGTGGCTCTGTCTGCTGATTGAAACTAATAATTTTAATATCATAGATTTGTATTATTCTTTTTTCCCTGGGTATCTTTTTACCCTGCCTGGTCCAGCGATACATGGGTTTTCCCTTGTATTTAACAGCTGAATAATATGGAGGGGTTTGTTCAATTTCACCAGTAAATGTATCTAGAATCTTCGCAATCTCACTGTAAGTGGGTATTGCCACATTCTCTTTTATTTCTATAACACCGGTTATATCTTCCGTATCACTTGTTTTACCAAAAATTATCTCCGCCTGGTATTTTTTTGGCAGTTCAATCACATATTCTGCAACCCTTGTCGCTTTTCCCAAACAAATGGGCAGAACCCCGGTAGCCATGGGATCTAATGTACCGGTATGCCCTGCCTTTACACCCGGAAATAGTTTTCTGATTCTTGAAACTACCTGGTGAGAAGTTATATCTTTCGGCTTATCGACTACAATAATACCGTCCACTAATTGCACCCTCAAAGTTCTAATTCTCGAATCATATTTTTAGCTTCAAACATAACCCTTTTTTTAACTGATTCGAAGTCAGCATATATCCTGCAACCGGCAGCCCTTGCATGACCGCCTCCATTTAGCTTTCCTGCAAGCAGAGAAACATCAATCTGCCTTGAACGAAAACCTACCTTAACTTCATGTTCACCTTCTACGTAAAACATGATTCCCAGTTCAACACCCTCTATATTGCGGGTATAATTAACGATGCCCTCAAGGTCATCAGTCGTTGCCCCACACCTCTCCCTGATATCTTTGCTCAGGCTCATTACGGCAATCAAACGGTCTTCATAAATCTCAAGACTTGAGAGTGCCTCCTTCAACAAGATATAAAAAGAAATAGGCCTTTCATCAAATACTTTTAGAGATAGCACTGCAGGGCTGATTCCTGTTTCAAGCAGCTCCGCAATAACCCTGTGTGTAAGTGAAGTTGTGTTATCATACTTAAAAGAACCGGTATCTGTAGATATGGCAACATATAAAGATTCAGCTGTTTGCCTGGTAATTTGAGCCCCAATTTCTCTCAGCAAATAATAAACAATTTCACCGGTTGCAGCTGCATCGGGGTTAACTAAATTCAGATCTCCATAATGCTGATTTGTAATGTGATGATCAATATTAATTATATTTTTAGAAGCTTTTACTGCGTCTTTAAAATCGCCCAAACGATCTAAATCACTGCTGTCCAGTACTAAAACTGTAATATCATTATCTTTCAACTCAGGACTGTTCTTAACAAGGTCAGATCCATGAAGAAAGCTGTATTTATGTGGAATATGACCGGGGGTAAATGCAGTAATTTCTTTCCCCAGGCTGCGCAGCCCTTCCGCCATAGCTAATAGAGAGCCTATGCTGTCTCCGTCAGGCAACATGTGCGATATAATGTAAAATTTGTTTTCATTCTTAAGCGTTTGAACTATTTTCGTTAGATCGTTCATCTTTATTTTCTTCTTCTTTTAGTGATTTAAGAACTTTTTCTATATGCGCACCATATTCTATAGAGTTATCAAGATAAAAATTTATCTCCGGAGTATATCTCAACCTGATTCGGCGTCCAATTTCACTTCGAATAAATCCTGAAGCCCTGACGAGAGTTTGCAGAGTCTCCTCTTTCTCAATATCCGAACCGTATATACTTACATATATTGATGCATACCGAAGATCCCTGGATAACTGAACATCTGTAATGCTGGTGATTGCCGAAACTCGTGGATCCTTAATCTGTTTATTAATGATCTGGCTAAGATCCTTTTTTATCTGTTCTGCTACTCGCCGTATTCTATTTTCGGACATAATTTAATCCCCCCGTGCTTACAATAATCTGTACGGCGTTCCATCTATCTACCACCAGTTTAACGAGCTACCTGCTCCATAACGTAGGCTTCTATTATATCTCCCTCACGCAAATCATTAAAGTTTTCGATCAGTATGCCACATTCGTAGCCTGTTAATACTTCACGGACATCATCCTTAAACCGTTTCAACGAATCTATGCTGCCATTATCCAGGATTACTGTTCCGTCCCTGATAACCCTTACCTTGGCATTGCGGGTTATCTTCCCTTCGATCACATACGAACCGGCTATACTTCCGAGCCTTGAAACTTTAAATAACTGACGCACCTCAGCCTGACCTAGTATCACTTCTTTCATAACCGGTTTAAGTAGGCCTGTTACGGCAGCCTTTATATCTTCAATGGCCTCATAAATTATCCGGTAAAGTCTTATATCGACTTCATCCTGTTCCGCCAGCTTACGCGCATTACTGTCAGGCCTGACATTAAAACCTATAACAATAGCATTTGACGCTGATGCAAGCATGATATCAGACTCGTTAACCGCACCAACCCCGGTATGAATTATTTTAATCTGTACTTCTTCCAGGCTAAGCTTTGCCAGGGCATCCTGAACAGCTTCCACGGAACCCTGAACATCAGCTTTTATGATCAGGTTTAAATCTTTTACTTCACCTTCCTGGATCTGCTTAAAAAGATCATCAAGCGTGACTCGTTGAACCCTTCTGCTTGCCTCTTTTAATTTAGTTGCACGCTTCGCTGCAACCTGCCTGGCTACCCTTTCATCAGCAACAACCTGGAAACGATCACCGGCAAGAGGTACTTCATTCAGGCCCAAAATTTCTACGGGAGTAGATGGGCCAGCAGCTTCAATACGTTCACCCCTGTCATTTATCATGGCTCTGATTTTTCCGGCAAGAGAACCACAAATTAGAGAGTCGCCTACTCTTAAAGTACCATCCTGGACTAAAACAGTAGCTACAGCGCCCCTGCCGCGGTCGAGTTTTGCTTCGATAACCGTTCCACGGGCCGCACGGTCAGGGCTGGCTTTCAGTTCGCCCACTTCGGCCAGAAGCAGAGCCATCTCCAACAGCTCTTCAATTCCGTCCCCCCTGATTGCGCTAACGGGAACAAATATTGTATCTCCACCCCATTCTTCAGAAACCAGCCCGTGCTCTGACAACTGTTGCTTAACGCGATCAGGATTTGCATCAGGCTTATCAATCTTGTTAATAGCTACCAATATCGGTACCTGCGCAGCTTTAACGTGATTTATAGCTTCTATTGTCTGGGGCATCACCCCGTCATCAGCAGCTACCACTAATATTGCTATATCGGTAACCTGCGCTCCCCTGGCCCTCATTGCCGTAAACGCTTCATGACCGGGAGTATCAAGAAACACTATCTTTTTATCGTTAACATCTACCTGGTAAGCTCCAATATGCTGGGTTATTCCTCCTACTTCATCATCAGTAACTTTTGCGCTCCGTATTTTATCAAGCAAAGAAGTTTTACCGTGATCTACGTGACCCAAAACTGTTACAACCGGCTTTCGTAAAACCTCTGCTTTGTCATCTTCTTCGGCCACTGCCAACAGCTCTTCCTCAACTGGATCTTCGATAAATTCAATATCATAACCATACTCATCAGCAATGAGTTCAACATCCTCAGCTGTGAGCGGCTGATTAATATTCGCCATTACACCCATATCCATTAAATAAGTAATTAACTGCGCAGGCTCTGCATCAAAATGCCCTGCCAGTTCAGCTATTGTAACCTGTCCCTCAAGACGAATTTTAGGTTTCTTTGCTTTAAGTGCTGCTGCCCGTTTTTCTTCCTGTATTGCTTTGCGGGCTTTTCGGCTGGGTGTTGGCTTCTCCTCTTCCACAGGTTTTTCTTTCTTTTTTTTGACTGCAGGTTCTTCTGGAATTTTACTCTCTGGCTTTTTCTCAGTTTCTTCAACTTCTTTTGAAGGTTTTTTCCCAGTCTGGCCTGTGAGGATAGACATAACTTTTTTAGCCTCTTCATCAGTAAGAGTGCTCATGTGGTTATTAACGCTGATATCCATCCCTTCCATTACTTCAATCAGCTTTTTACTGGTTGTACCCAATTCTTTTGCAAGCTCATATACCCTAACTTTACTCAATCAAACCACCTCCACAAGGTAAACCTCCCCGTTAGCATCCTTCTACTTCCGGTTCTATCTTAAACTTAGCATTTAGCTCTTCTATTATTTCAGGCGGAACAGGTTGCTCCAAATTTCTTTCCAGCCTTTTTCCTTTTTGAGCTTTCATCAAGCATGATTGAAGCGGGCAGATATATGCGCCTCGTCCTGGTTTTTTGCCTGTATCGTCATACGCAATTGTTCCTTCGGGTGTACGCACTATGCGTACCAGTTCTTTTTTAGGTTTTTTCTCCTGGCATCCGATACAGACTCTCAGGGGCACTTTACGCTGCTTAATCATCCTTCTTTAAATCCCCCTCGCCCTGTTCAACTTCTTCTGTTTCTCCATTCTCGTCAATTACCTCGCTCTCTTGAGCGCTATCACCGTTAGGAACTGCGGCCGTCTCTTCAGTTTCTACCACTACCTCTTTTCCTTCTTCTGCCGGCAATGTATCACCCTCTGCAGCAGTATCTTCTGAGAGGCCAATTGCTGAGAGACTTTTTTCCGTATATTGTGTTTCGCTTGAAATATCTACTTTCCATCCTGTTATTCTAGCAGCAAGACGGGCATTTTGGCCTTCTTTCCCGATTGCCAGTGACAGCTGGCTATCGGGAACAACAACTGAGGCTGACTTGTTTTCCGAGTCCAGGTAAACTGCCGATACTTTAGCTGGACTTAATGCATTAGCAATATATTCTTCTGCGACTTCGCTCCATTTAACAATATCAATCTTTTCGCCCTTCAATTCGTTGCTGATAGCCTGCACACGGCTACCTTTCGGGCCTACACAGGCACCAACAGGATCTATATCCTGATTATTAGAAATCACTGCCAGTTTCGATCTGAATCCGGCTTCACGGGCAGCTGCCTTAACCTCTACAATACCCTCATAAATTTCAGGAACTTCCATTTCGAATAATCTTTTCAGGAACCCCGTATGAGTTCTTGAAACAGTAATCTGCGGTCCCTTGGTTGTCTTTTTTACATCAACAATAAATGTTTTAACTCTTTCGCCCTGACGGTAACGTTCATGGGGTATTTGTTCTTCTACCGGAAGCACAGCTTCAGTTCGGCCAAGATCTATTATTACATTCCGCTGTTCAAAGCGTCTCACCAAACCTGTAATTACTTCTTCCGTCCGGTCGATAAAGCTTTCATAAATCAATTCTCTTTCCGCTTCCCTGATTCTCTGGATCACCACCTGCTTGGCAGTTTGTGCGGCTATCCTTCCAAATTCTTTTGGGGTAACTTCCATTTCAACCGTGTCCTCAAGCTGACAATGCGGGTCATAAACCCGGGCTTCGTACAGGTTGACTTCCTGTTGATCATCAGTAACATTTTCGACAACTTTTAGTTGGGAAAATACTTTTATTTCTCCGGTTTCCCGATCTAACTCAACCCTGACGGCAGGCGCTGATTGGAAATTCCTCTTATAAGCCGATATCAAAGCTACTTCGAGTGCTTCAAAAAGTATCTCCTTACTGATCCCTTTTTCTTTCTCCAGCGCGTCAATCGCTGCAAATAAATCTTTATTCATCGGCCTTCTTCAACCCCCTTTCCCTGTTTAGTTTCGCCATTTGCTCTATTTCCGGTCCTGTGTACCAAAGATTGGCACGTTCTATCAAATCGTAGGGTATGAAAACTTTTTCTCCATTTCCCTGCAATACTTCAAGATTATCTTCTCCGGCATTTAAGATTTGTCCACTGAGTTTTCTGCTTCCGGTGATCTCTCTTTTTGTCTTCAATTTTATTTTTTCACCCTGGTATTTAATAAAATGCTTTCTCTTTGAAAGCGGTCTTTCAATCCCCGGTGAAGATACTTCAAGAGTATAAGCATGTGCGATAGGATCATGCTGATCGAGTAAATCAGAGACCGTCCTGCTAGCTGCCTCACAATCTTCAATTCTAACTCCATCTTCAGAGTCAATGTATATATTTACGTGACCATGTTTACCAACGACATAGTCCAAACGCAGCAGTTCATATCCCATTTCTTCCAGTGCAGGTTCAATTAACTCAATCAGCAAACTCCTGGTTTCTTCCCTGGTCATAAAAATTACCCCTTTAACATGAAAGAGTGGGAAACCCCACCCTCTGCAGATAAAACAATTTCATCTTTTATAATTTATCATATTTAACCTGCACACGCAAGGTTTACATGCGGAGCTGGAGCCTTTTGTCAGCACTATTTATTCTTTTTAGTAAGGGAATCAACTCTCAAAACATATTTGAATATTTCAAAGTACATAATTGCCCTGGCACAGATTCCTTTCCACAGACCAAGTTTTTCTTCTTTCATCACATGAGAAAGATCCGGCAACTGAACTTCCACTGTCGGGATATTATGCTCATCAACATATTGATGTAAGGCAACTTCAATTCCGAAGCGAGTTAGATCCAGGTCAGAAATATTTTCCAGCAGTTCTCTTTTCATTGCTCTTTGCCCCGATAAGAAGGGAGCTACTTTCTGGGCAAAATCAGTGGCTACCCTGCCTTTCTCGAAAACGCCAATTGCCATCTTGGTTTCGCCCTTTGATACCGGCTTAAGCAGCTGTTGGACATGCTGTTCTGTCAGCCCGATTAAATCAGCGTCCAGGATCAATATAATGTCATTTTTACTTCTTTTAAGCCCTGCGATAACAGCTCCACCCTTACCCCGGTTATGCAATAAATCTATCGTTATAACACTATTATATTCTTGTGCAGAATCTGCAGTAGCATCTTCGGATCCATCGCTAACTACAATAATCTCATCAACCAGGGAAGAACTGTTCAAAACCTTTAAAACATTATCAATTGTTTTCTCTTCATTGTAAGCAGGTATAATTGCCGATACATTCATCTATTAAACCCTCCCGGACTATCGGGATCAACCATTTCTAAAAATATCTTCAGCTCTTGCTTAAAAGTTTCTAGCAAAATATCTGTTTTTACAGTCCTGACTACCCTGCCCTTACAAAATATGATACCCTGCTTTTTTCCTGCAGAAATGCCGATATCAGCTTCCCTGGCCTCTCCGGGCCCGTTAACTGCGCAACCCATTACCGCCACTTTCACAGGGATATGGTATTCATTGAGGATCTTCTCTACTTCAGCAGTCAAGGATTGTAAGTCAGTTTCACACCGACCGCATGTTGGGCATGAAATTAGTTCGGGGCCGAACGATCTGATCCCAAGTGCCTGAAGTATTTTACGGGCTGCTTCCACTTCCTCAACCGGGGATGCAGTAAGTGACACCCTGATTGTATCACCTATTCCCTCTGCCAGCAAAGTGCCTATTCCTATGGCACTTTTGATCAGACCAACACTTGGAGGGCCTGCTTCAGTAATTCCAAGATGCAGTGGATAATCGCTTGTTTCAGAAAAAAGCTGGCAGGCTTTAATAGTGGTATATACAGTTGAGGCTTTAATTGAAAAGACCAGATTGGTAAACGGTATTTCCTCCAGGTATTGCTGGTGACGTTTTGCAGAGCAGACAAGAGCTTCTGCAGTAACGGCGCCAAATTTATTGAGTATATCTTTTTCCAGTGATCCTGAGTTAATACCGACCCTCATGGCAACATTGTAAGCGTCAGCCTTTTTTGCTATGGCCGTTAGTTTTTTCCTGCCTCCAATATTTCCGGGGTTAATTCTAATTTTCGCAGCTCCATTCTCAATTGCCCTAATTGCAAGATCATCATCAAAGTGTATGTCTGCAACTATTGGAACAGAACTGTAAGAAACTATTTTTTCCAGGGCCGTTACAGAAGCCCGATCCGGAATAGCGAGACGTATCATCTCGCATCCTGCAGCAATTAGTTCACTTACCTGCTTCTTTGTAGAAGTTATATCAGTTGTTTTAGTATTGGTCATTGATTGAATAACTATTGGAAACTCCCCACCAATACTTAGATCGCCAATCATAACCGGCCTGGTCAATTTCCGTGTTATTCTTTCTGTCATTTAAATCAGCTTTCCTTGATCCTAGTTTCCAGGAGCAACAAAGAATCTTAAAATGTCCTGGTAAGTAATAAAAAGAATCAATACGATTAATACTGCAAAACCGATGAAGTGAATCATTCCCTCTTTTTCGGGATCAATTTTTTTACCGCGAATTGCCTCTACAATAAGAAATAATAATCTTCCGCCATCGAGGGCTGGAATTGGTAACAGGTTCATAATTCCAAGACTGATGCTAATTAGCGCTGTCAAAAGCAGTAAATTTACAAAACCTGTCTGTGCAACTTCCCCGATCACGAAAACGATACCTACGGGGCCGGCAACATCAAGAGGAGCCTGACCGGTTAAAACCTGGAATATTGATGCAATGACCATTCCAAATCTTTCAAAGCTTAAACCCAAAGAAGACAGGAATTGGAAACGTTCAATCGGCTGACCTATTCCAATAACGCCGCGCTCCGATCCAGGTTCAATTACAGTCATGATACTAAATTCCTTGACAGACCCTTCCCTTTCAATTTCAAGTGTAATAACCTGTTCGGGTCTACTTGAAATAAGATATATTATATCTTCCCATTCACTTACAGGGTGGCCTTCAATTGACTTGATTACATCCCCGGTTTGCAGCCCCGCCTCCTGGGCAGGAAAATCTTCTACGAGATAACCAATTTTTCCGCTATCTGCCACCGGCGTCCCGGCGATAAAGAAAAATATAATAAAGAAAACAAATATTGCAAGGAACAGGTTCATGGCAGCACCGGCTACCAAAACCGCAGCCCTGCTTAAAACAGGTTTTTGTGGGAAGCTATCCGGCAGCTGGGCCTCTTCAGGCGTTTCACCCAACAACCTGCAAAAACCGCCCAGCGGGATCGCTCTTAGAGAATAATCTATTTCATCTTTCGTCCAGCCAATAATTTTCGGCCCGAATCCGATAGCAAGCTCCAGGACTTTAATCCCTGTTAACCGCGCTACAAAATAATGGCCCAGTTCATGAACCAGTATTAGTAGCCCAAAAACAAATATGGATGCTATAAATGTCTGCATAAGCTTATCTTCCTCTCTTTATTTCAACAGCCAGTCTCCCGGCCTCCTGACGGGCCCACCTGTCTGCTTCAATTATATCAGATACTCCAGGGTGCTGAACAATCTTGTGAGAATTCATGGTCTTTTCAATTAAAACCGGTATTTCCATAAATCCAATTTTACCATTTAAAAAATAATCAACAGCTTCTTCATTCGACGCATTTAAAACAGCTGGCATTGAACCTCCGCTTTTTCCAGCGCTGTATGCCAAGCCAAGACAGGGAAAGTTTTCATAATCAGGTGCTAAGAAATTTAGCTTCCTGTCAATAGGGTTAAACCTTTCGTAGTTTCCGTTTACTCTGTCAGGATAAGTTAATGCATAATGGATAGGCAAATGCATTTGTGGTTCTCCCAGTTGAGCAATAATTGAACCATCTACAAATTCTACCATGGAGTGAACTATACTCTGGGGATGAACAACCACTTCAATTTTATCCAGGGGTAGATTAAATAACCACCTTGCTTCAATAACTTCAAGTCCCTTATTCATCAAGGTTGATGAATCTATGGTTATCTTCCTTCCCATCTTCCAGTTAGGATGCTTGAGAGCCATCTCAGGTGTAACATTCTTCATTTTTTCCCTGGTCCACCCCAAAAAAGGGCCTCCCGAAGCTGTTAGGTAAATTTTTTCAACACCTTTTCCTGACAAAGAACCAATACATTGCCATATTGCAGAGTGTTCACTATCAAGGGGGTATATTCTATCCCTGTCAAGCAAACCCATTCTTTCTATTGTTTCCCCACCGATTACAAGCGACTCTTTATTTGAAAGGGCAACTACTTTATCATTTTTTAATGCAGCGATTAATGTTTCAAAGCCTCCAGCACCTGACTGTGCTAAAACAATAATATCAGCGGAGGGCCAAGTTGCTGCTTTTAGTAATCCCTCGGAACCAGCCTCTACCAGGCATTCTTCATTATAAATTTCTGCTGCCAGAATGTCTGCCGCTTTATTATCTTTTAACACTGCTAATTCAGGTTTATAACGTCTGACCTGATCTGCAAGTTTAAGGTGATCGCTCCCCGCAGCGAGAGCCACTACATTAAAATCTTCACCAAGCTTTTCTACTACTTCCAGTGTTTGAGTGCCGATGGAGCCCGTTGAACCTAATATAGAAATGCGCTTCATATATAACCACCTTAAATCATGTTAATTAATAAAAAAAAGGCATAAGTGAAAGGTGCAGCTAATAATATGCTGTCAAACCGATCAAGAATACCACCATGCCCTGGTATAATTCCTCCTGAATCCTTTACGCCAAGCTGACGTTTTAACACTGATTCCAGCAGATCGCCAAGCTGTGAAAATACTGCTATGCCCAGGGCCAGTATAACAGCCTGTGCAGGGTTTAGTGGAGAATATTCGGGAACTAATATTGCCAGTGAGAAAAATATAGCTACGGTACCGGCGATACCGGCAATTGAGCCTTCTACAGATTTATTGGGGCTTATCTCTGGAGAGAATTTACGCATGCCCCATTTCATACCAATAAAATAAGCGCAGGTATCATGAATCCAAACACCGGCAAGCATAATAAATGTAAACATCGCTCCGTCCGGAAGCGCTCTGAGCATTAGCAGGAAACCGGCAAATCCGCCTAAGTAAATAATACCCCACAGCGTGAACGCCGAATCAGCCAGGCTTAGTCTGTCCATACTGAAAAGCGTGTTAACAAATAGCATGAAAAATAAAAGCATAACCAGTGGGTACAATAACTGAAATTGCTCAAAATATATAGTAGCAATGAAGAGGCTTACACCAATAAACGTGTAAGCAGTTGATCCATTATAGTTTTGTTTCTTAAGCAGGGTGTTATATTCATACGCACCTACATTCACAATCAGCAGCAAGAACAGGGCATACCAGGGACCTCCATAATAAACTGCAGCCAGCACGATTGGAATACCAACCAGTGCTGATATAATTCTTAAGATGAGCATATTAACCACCTTACTTCAAACAGATTTGCATTCTCTTGTGTTAATCGATCTATAACCAGGCATTTTATATCTTTCCGTAGCGCCTTTTCCGCTGCTGAAAAGTGTCTATAGCTTCCAGTAAGTGCATTCTTGAAAACTCGGGCCAATAGACTTCTGTAAAGTAGAGTTCACTGTAAGCGATTTGCCAGAGTAAAAAGTTACTTATCCTTAATTCTCCACTGGTTCGAATTAGCAGATCAGGATCTGGCAAACCTGCCGTATAGAGGTAATCAGAAAAAGCATTTTCATCTATTTTCTTTTTAATATTTTTTTCTTTTAGATCTTTAATAATAAGGTTAACTGCCCGCAATATTTCATCACGGGAGCCATAGTTTAAAGCAAAATTTAAGACCATTCCATCATTGTCTTTAGTTTTCTCACTACCTTCTCTCACCGCTTTTTGCACTTTTCGGGGAAGCTTACCAGTTTCTCCGATCAACCTTACCTGAACATTATTGCGTATTAGTTCCGGCAACTCTGAGTCAAAGTATTTTTCTGGAAGACTCATCAGGTAATTAACTTCACTAATTGGACGCTGCCAGTTTTCAGTTGAAAATGCAAAAAGTGTTAACACGCTTATTCCGAGTTCATTGCAATTGCGAACTGTAGCCCTGACACTTTCAACCCCCTGCCGGTGTCCCTCATGCCTGGGCAAACCTTTTTCAGCCGCCCACCTGCCGTTACCATCCATAATGATAGCTAAATGCTGTGGGATAACTCCCGCAAGAATTTTCTGCTCCAGTTCTTTTAATTTAATATCCTCTTTCAACAATTATCCCGCCATTCAATAACAGCGGCTCTCTCTTTCTTCTCAAGAGAGAGCCGTTTTCTATTAGTGTATTCGTAATAGCACTTTAAAGAAGAGAAGACCTTAAGGATTCTATTAGATTTGAACTGAGAATATTTTATGAATTATTAAATATCATACTTCCATCATTTCTTTTTCTTTTACTTCCATGATCTGATCTATTTCTTTAATTTTCTCATCAGTTAGCTCCTGAATACTGTCTTGTGATCTCCTTCGCTCATCTTCAGAAATATCACTGTTTTTTTCTAGCTGTTTAATACTTTCATTAGCATCCCTGCGGACATTACGTACCGATACTTTGCTTTCTTCGGCCTTCTTTCTAACAAATTTAACCAGCTCTTTGCGTCTCTCTTCAGTAAGCTGCGGTATTGTCAACCTAATCACATTGCCGTCATTACTTGGGGTCAGGCCCAAATCAGATTTTAAAATTGCCTTTTCAATGTCCTCCATGGCCTGTTTATCCCATGGTTGTATCACCAGTAGTCTTGATTCAGGTGCGGTTACCCCGGCCAACTGATTCAAAGGAGTCATTGTTCCATAATAATCTACTTCAATTCTGTCTAATAAAGTTGGAGCTGCTCTTCCTGCCCGCAAAGTGGCTAACTCACGCTGAAATGCATTTATGACTTTTTCCATCTTCTCTCCGGCTTCAAGATAAATATCGTCTGTCATAAATCAACCTCCCCCAATCATAGTACCAATCTTTTCGCCCATAATTACCTTTTTAATGTTTCCTAAATTTAATCCAAAAACAATCAGTTTTATTTCGTTATCCATACAAAGTGAGGCTGCCGTAGAATCCATAACTCCAAGTCCCTTGTTTATAACTTCAATATAATTTAACTCTGAAAATTTCTTTGCGTTTGGATTCTCCAGGGGGTCTTCGCTATAGACTGCGTCTACTTTTCCTTTGGCCAGTAATATTACTTCGGCCTCAATTTCTGCTGCCCTCAGGGCTGCAGTTGTATCAGTTGAAAAATATGGATTTCCGGTACCTCCTGCAAATATTACCACGCGTCCTTTTTCGAGGTGGCGAAGTGCTCTTCTCCTGATATATGGCTCTGCCACCTGTTGCATCTCCAGTGCCGTTTGAACTCTGGTAACCACATCTTGTCTTTCCAGTGCATCCTGCAGTGCCAGGGCATTAATTACAGTGGCCAGCATGCCCATGTAATCGGCAGTAGCCCTGTCCATGCCATTTTTGTTGGCCTGTGCACCGCGCCAGATATTTCCTCCGCCAACTACTATTGCAACCTGTACGCCATAATCAATAACTTCCTTAATCTGACTGGCTATACTTTCAATAACTTCCTGATCAATCCCAAATCCCTGGTTCCCGGCCAGCGCTTCACCGCTTAATTTAATAATAACTCGTTTATATGCAGGTTTACTCAAAACGCACCCCCTGAAGTTTAATTCGACATTATTGCTGTTCACCCTTCAAACCGATCAACTTTTTGTTTAACATATAACATTCTTTGGTCCTCATAAAAAAAGAACACTTTGCAGTGTTCTTTTTTACGACTTATCCGCAGCAGCAGGTTGAATCATTTTCTAGATTTTCACCTATTTCAAACCGGCTGAAACGTCTTATTATTATATTTTCACCAATTTTGGCAATTAAATTAGTTAAAAGCTGCTCTATTGTTAAATCCTCATCTTTAACAAAAGTTTGATTCATGAGGCAGTTCTCGCTGTAAAATTTATCAAGACGTCCTTCAACTATTTTTTCAATCACTTTTTCGGGTTTCCCATCATTTAAAGCCTGGGCCCTGATTATCTGGCTCTCTTTTTCAAGAATGTTTTCGGGAACCTGCTCTTTGTGCAGGTAAGCTGGATTTGTTGCGGCCACCTGCAAGCAAATATTTCTTACAAATTCACGAAACTCATCGTTCCTGGCGACAAAATCTGTTTCACAGTTTACTTCAACAAGTACCCCGATTTTACCGCCAAGGTGAATGTAAGAATCAATTATTCCCTGGTTTGCTGCCCTATCGGCGCGTTTGGCTGCTGCTGAAAGGCCTTTTTCTCTTAAGATATCCACAGCCTTCTCTTCATTGCCTTCAGCTTCCTGCAGGGCTTTCTTACAGTCCATCATACCGGCGCCGGTTTTTTCACGTAAGGCTTTAACTATTTTTGCATCAATGTGCATTAATGTTCACTCCTCTATGTAAACTTATTCACTTTTTTCGTCTTCACTATCGGGCGTTTCGCCCTCAACTGCTTCATTTTTAACTTCGGCAACTTCCTCAGCCTGGGCAACCTGTTCAATCTCATCACTAACTTCTTCTGTTTCAGTTTCAGTTTCTTTGGCTTCTTCCCCGGCCTCTTCTTTTTCCCTTGCCTTTTTAGCTGCCTCAGCTACTTTGTCCATGGCTACAGGAACTGCTTCCTCAACAGCCGCCTCAGCAGCAGGCCGGGCAGTTTCAGTTGCAATCGCCATAACTTCTTGTTCATCTGCGTCCGATTTATCATCTTCATTTGCAGCATCCATGATTTGTTTTCCTTCCAGAACAGCATCGGCAATTACAGAGGTAATTAGCTTAACTGCCCGAATGGCATCATCATTACCAGGAATGAGGTAATCAATCTCATCAGGATCGCAATTTGTATCAACTATAGCAATAACAGGTATGTCTAGTTTTCTGGCTTCGGCAACTGCTATTTTTTCTTTTCGCGGATCTACAACGTAAACTGCGTCAGGTAGCTTTTTCATGTTGCGAATCCCACTGAGAAATTTCATCAGGCGTTCTTTTTCATTCATCAGGGTCAGCACTTCCTTTTTAGTTAAGCGCTCAAAAGTGCCGTCTGTTTCCATCGTTTCCAGCTTTAACATTCTATCAATACGTTTGCGGATTGTATTAAAATTAGTCAACATTCCGCCAAGCCAACGGTGATTAACATAATGTGCTCCACTTCTTTCAGCTTCAAAGCGAACAGATTCCTGGGCTTGTTTTTTGGTTCCCACAAAGATAATGTTGCCGCCATCGGCAACTGTATCCTTCACAAAATTGTAAGCGCTATCCATAAGCTTAACAGTTTTCTGCAGGTCAATAATATAAATCCCGTTTCTTTCTGTGAAGATATAATTTTTCATCTTCGGGTTCCAGCGGCGAGTCTGATGTCCAAAATGAACCCCCGCTTCCAACAGCTGTTTCATACTTACCTTAGCCAATATAGTTCCTCCTTTTGTTTTGCCACCGCCTGATTCATTGACCTTAACCAAGCTTTCAGCCAACCGATTACGGCCTCAACAGGCGTGCGTTTTATAGATTTACCAGAGGTAGTATAGCATAGTTCGTCTTCCATGGCAATTAAATCAGTAATATTAATAAGCAATTGACTGACCTGTTATATCTTTCTTATCTCGCACACATATTGCAATAGCTTAACTGTTATTATAGAATCTTAAATGCAAGACAACTGCTACAATTTAAAAAACCAGACTATAAATGCCGGCAGGGGAGGAAAACATGGCTATTATCAAACCTTTCAGGGGAATCAGGTTTAACCGCTCACTTATCGGTG
>SKWE01000158.1 GCA_007129055.1 Syntrophomonadaceae bacterium | reverse complement strand
GTTTCAGAAATTATTATTTTTGCCCTGCTGTCCTGCGTAGTTGCGAAAAGATTTATTATAACCAGGTTTTCAACATTGGCGAGTAGTTCCTTGGTAGGCGAAGTAACAATGCTGGTTCCCATTACCAGGACCAGGTCTGATTTTTCAAGTTCATGTTTTGCCTTGTGAAAGTCTTCTGTGAGAGGTTCACCGAATAAAACTACATCGGGTTTAAGCGGTTGACCGCAATCCGGGCACTCGGGCAGGTGCCCTTTTTCAAGATCACCGGCTATATCTTTCGTTTCTACTTTGTATTCGCAGCTTGTGCAGCTTGCGCTTCTTAATGTTCCATATATCTCCAGGACGTTTTTTGCGCCTGCTTCCTGGTGGAATCCGTCAACATTTTTTGTAATTATTGTTTTAACCAGGCCTTGTTTTTCGAGCTCGGCAATTGCTTCATGAGCTTCACCGGGTTTGTCTTCCAGCATACTAAAAAAGGGTGCGCCGACCTCATAAAAAGCATTGGGATTTTCTTTAAACCGCTGAATAGTAAAATCATCGGGGTCAAGCATTGTCCACATGCCGCTGCCCGGGCTGCGGAAGTTAGCATCATCCTCTTTATCAGAGATGCCGGAACCGGTTAAAACAACTGCATAGTTGCTATCTTTCAGCAAGTCAGCTACTTTTTTTACCTTCTTATGAAGCTGTTCCATATTTTAATTGCCTCCTTAAGATATACTAGTTGGTTGGCTGGTTGCCTGCAGCAGCTATCGTTATAGAGCTGGTTTTAAGAGTTGTGCGAATCTTAGGCTTTGCATGCTAATCTATCATCATTATAGCATATATGCGGCTATGGTCATTATTCTATTGTTGCATTAAGTTCCAATAGAAATGTATTAGATAATAGTAGGGTATATTAGTTTATTAATCTTTCAACCATTTATTTAAACCCTTATGGCCTGCCCTGCCAGTATAGTATGGTCGGCCTGGCCATCTTTAACCACTTCTTTTCCGTTTATAAAAACATGCTTGATGCCCGAAGGCCGCTTTTCAAGTTCCTTAAAGGTGGTGTTATCCGTGATCTGGTTATAATCGAAAATCACCAGGTCGGCCCAGTTTCCATCGGCAATGATGCCCCTGTCTTTGATTCCAAAGCGCTCAGCAGATTTCCCGGTCATCTTCGATATTGCTTCTTCCAGTGAAAATAGCTTTTGCTCCTTGTGGTATTTCTGAATAATCCGCGGGAATGTACCGAAAGAAGAAGGGTTTTGCAGTCCCCTGCTGGTGAGAATCGTATCTGTTTCGAAAAGGTTTAAAGGGTGACTTAATACTTTCCTCAGGGCCTCTTCATTTTTATCATCGCCGCTATACTTATATAATAAACATAAGGTTTTGCCCTGGCTAACTTCACTTACTTCTAAGTAAGCGTCGAAAACTGAGCAACCCATTTGATTGGCTATCTCTGTAAAGAACATTCCTTCGTATTGTTCAAGCTCCGGGTGGCCACCCCATAATACCTGGATATCTTCAAGGCCGAAACCAAGCTGTTTTACTATAAAAGCTACCTCCGTCTTTAAGCGCATACGGGCAACCCTATTTTGAAAATTCTTCTCTATGTTACTTAGAAACCAGGCCGGGTATACGACGTAGATTGTTGTATTACCGCAGGTATAGGGGAAACTATCGAAGGCAATATCAACGCCCTTTTCAACTGCTTCATCGATCATGGTTAAAGCCCGGTCAACGCTGGGCCAGGTTTTTTCACCTACGAAAAGCATGTGCGATATTTGCATTTTTACGCCTGTTTTCCGGGCCATCTCAAGCATCTCGCGCAGCGCTTTCAGATTGTGAGGTTCATTGCCGAATATTTTTAGGGGATAAGCGCCCGACAGCTTAGTGTAGGCCTTTAGGTGTACTGTAAGGATTTTATCGTGATTACGGGCACATCCTGCAAACTTCTCAAGCTCGCGAATTTCAGAAAATATGCCAGGGGCGTAACCAAGCCCCAGAGAAATGCCACAGGCTCCTTCTTCCAGGGAAGAGTCCATTATTTGTTCCATCTCAGAGAGGCTTTCTTTGTCCGGGTAAGCGTGCTTATCGCCGAGCAAAGAAAAGCGAAGCATGCCGTGTCCGGCCAGCATGGCCAAATTAAGCGCTATTCCCTGTTTTTCCAGGTCTGAAAAATATGATTCAATGGATTCCCAGTTGAGATCGAGAGGCCGGTCTGCGACAAAGTCAGTAACTTTTTGAAGCAGATCTTGATAAGGTGAGCTCTGAACGAGGGGTGCCGGAGAAAACCCACAGTTGCCACCAATTACAGTTGTGACACCCTGCTCGAGTAAAGGAGTTAGTATTGATGGATGATCATCCAACGGCATAACCCAGTCAGCATGGGAATGCATATCAATGAAACCCGGACAAACTGTTAACCCTTCTGCATCAAGTACCTTCAAGCTGGACTCCTCCAGCGCTTCAACGGCTGCGCTGTTTGCAAGAACTTCTAATATTTTTCCATCTTTTACTGCCACAGAGCCGTAAAACGCTTTTTTACCACTACCGTCCACAATCGTGCCGTTTTTAATAAGGTAATCGCAGTTCATTTTTATACCTCATTTCTGTAAGTGGTTAATCAATCCCGGAACAACTATACACCTGTGAACCAGGCAGCGCTCAATTTACCGCACAATCGATACACTAATAAGTGAGTGTTATCATGCTATTGATTTTACACTTAATAAAATATTTAAACAACATCAATTGACAATGAGACGATCGCGTCAAGCATTTCCCATCTGCCGCTACCCGGCTTGCGGAAATTAGCTTAGCCTTTGTGTATTATCAATTTAGCATTTCGATTCACCCGACAGTGACTTTGAACCTTTTTTGTGGTGTAATTATACCGTGATCATTATTTGTTAACAGAGAGCCCATAGCGATTTGTATTATTAATATTCGCAAACAGGAAAGTTTTCATAGACAAAATAAGTTGAAGAGCTCCTCAAAGCTTGGCCCAAAAGCATGGAAGGGAGGTGAGATACATGACAACACTGCCTGAAAGGTTTAACGAAAACTATGTAATTGAAGAGTTTCCTTTAAGCAGGCTTGCCACAATGGATGTTGGGGCGGCAGCTTTCGCTAAACATCATATCAGGGTAGTTTTGGAACTTGATGTGACAGAGGCACGAAATAAGATTGCCCGCCTGAAAGAGCAGGGGAAAAGTATTTCTTTTAACGCCTGGTTGATAAAATGTATTAGCCAGGCAGTAAGTGAATATAAGCCGATTCACGGTTTGCGAAAAGGGAAAAGAAAGGTAATCCTTTTTGAAGGTATTGATATATCAGTAATGATTGAAAGGGAAATAGAGGGAGTAAAGGTGCCACTTCCTTACCTGATTCGTGAGACAAATAAGAAAAGTATTGCTGAAATAAGCGCAGAAATAGGTTCCGGTAGGAAACAGGTTATTGAAAATGAAAAGAACTTTGTTCTGGGGGATAGTAAAAGCCGTATTTTGATGAAAATCTATTATGCCCTGCCAGGGTTTATCAGGATTTTTGCCTGGAAGCAGATGGTTAAAAGGCCCTTTTTCTTCAAGAAAAACATGGGTACTGTAATGGTCACTTCAGTGGGGATGATCGGGGAGATGCATGGTTGGATTATCCCCGTATCGGTTCACCCCCTTTGTTTTGCTGTCGGTTCGGTAGTTAAGAAACCCTGGGTTGTTGGCGATGAGATCAAAATAAGGGAAATTCTTTACCTAACCGCCCTGGTGGATCATGATGTAATAGACGGTGCCCCAGCGGTCAGGGCTTTTGCACACCTTAAAAAATTGATTGAAACGGGTTTTGAGCTATAGTTTTTGTTATGTTGTTTTTTGTAAATACTTTCCATTCAAAACATGATACGAGGGGGTTTTAAATGTGGGGAATTTGGCCTGGTTAAATGGTAAAATTTCTGAATTAGATGATGCAAAAGTTGGAGTTCAGGACAGGGGTTTTTTATTTGGCGATGGAGTCTATGATGTTATAAAGATTTACAACGGCCATCCGTTCAGGCTAATATCTCACCTTGAAAGACTGCAGCGAAGCTGTAATGCTATTAATATAGAACTGCCTGAATTAATTGGGGAAGTTGAAAGAATTATAGAGATTTTAATTAAGGAGAGCGGATGTACGGATGGTTTTATTTACATGCAGGTGACAAGGGGCTGTGCTCCGCGTGACCATTTCTTTCCCATCGGAGCAGAGCCGACGTTTCTAATCTATATACTTGATCTCGGTTTTCCCTCAACAAAAACCAGCCGGAAGATAACAGAATGTATCACCTTGCCGGATGAGCGGTGGATGAACTGTCATATCAAATCAACCAACCTGCTGCCCAATATACTATCTTTGCAAAAAGCAAAAGAAGCAGGCGCAGGAGAAGCAATTTTATATCGTTCCGATGGTGCAGTTACAGAGGGCACGCGGACTAACATATTTGCTGTGGTAGACGGTACCGTTCGCACCCACCCGGAATCCCCGTTAATTTTATCAGGGATTACAAGGAATATTGCCCTGGATATTTTAAGAGAAGCAAATATAACGGTTGTAGAAGAAGCTTTTTCTATTGATGAATTAGGAAGGGCTTCAGAAGTATGGACTACTTCCACCGGCCTTGAAATATCACCGGTTAATAAAGTTGACGGCCAACTAATTGATACGATTGTACCCGGTCCAGTCTGCAGCTTACTGGTGGATGAGTTTTGGAAAAAAGTAGAAGCAGAATGTGGTGTTTAAACCCTGATGGCCCCCCACAATACCTGGAGATCTTTTAACCCAAAGCCAAGCTGACTTTCAATGATCGCCACTTCTGCTTTTAAGCACCTTTAATATTTTTCCGTCCTTTACAGCCACAGAACCGTGGAAAGTTTTTTTGCCGCTGCTGTCAACAATCGTGCCGTTTTTTATAAGGTAATCACAGTTTTTGCCATGCGTGCTTTAACTATTATAGCGAGGCCACCCACCGCTGAGTTTTCCAACCATTGACTCCAGGGGACCAGGCATTAATGCATAAAGATATGAAGCCATTATGTTTTGGGGAGGTATGATCAGTTCTCTTTTTCTATTGCTTACTGCTTTCAAAATAGCCTTTGCTGCCTTTTCCGGTGGATAGTTGGCAGTTTTCCGGTAAAGTATACTATTTTGGACACTTTTGAGATGGGCGCAGATCATGGGGGTATGAACAAAGCCAGGATAGATAACCGTCAGGTTTATGCCATCGTGCTTCAACTCCCGAGTTAAGGCCTTGGATAAACCTGCTAAGGCAAATTTACTGGCTGAGTAGGCAGACGAGCCAGGCATAACGAACTTGCCCAACAAAGATGACAGGTTAATTATATGACCGCTGCCCTGCTGCTGCATGATAGGAACAACCGCTTTTATACAGCGCACCGTGCCAAGGTAATTTAAATCCATCATCCCGGCTATAGTTTCCTCACTCAATTCACCAAAACCACCGGCGGTGAAGCTTCCGGCACAGTTAAAAAGGTAGTCTATTTGCCCGAATTTATCTGTTGCCTGACTTGCCATATTTTTCACTGCGACTGTATCTGTTACATCTGTAGGGCAGTGCAGGGTTTCGATTGGGGAAAGTTCTTTAGCCAGATCTTCCAGGAGTTCAGCGCGCCGGGCTGCTAAAACAAGCCTGGTACTATATTTAGCCAATTCAAAGCAAATGGCTTTTCCTATGCCCGAACTTGCCCCGGTGACAATGGCTACCTTGTTATGAAATGCCTGCGGCATTAATAGCTCACTCCTTTCCGCTTTCAGGCTGCTGAATGGAAACAAAGCCAATGCTAGTCGATATCATTCATAATACTATGCTTTCAGCTGTTCAACAAGCCCGGAAAAGATTAATTCTCAGGCGGTTTTACATTTGCCCGGGCTACTTGTTTGTGGTATTAGGATATGTTATTATTGCACCAAGAAAATGAATATTCAAACATTAATTCGATTAGCCACTCAGGTCGCTTGATTAAAACTGTTTTTATCGTATATTTTTGTTAAATAACAAACCCAGGCGGTGATTGAATTGCTGGCAGCTGTACTTAACGGTCCGGAAGATCTTCAGTTGGTGGAAAAGCCAAAACCGGAGCCCCGGGATGGTGAAGTTTTAGTTAAGGTTAAATATTGCGGTATATGTGGTTCCGATCTGCATGCCTATAAAAGCGGAATGTTTCCCTTTGGCATGACTATCGGTCATGAGTATGCAGCTGAAATTGAAGCTGTAGGCGATGGAGTGGAAGGTTTTGCTGTGGGGCAGCCGGTTACCGGAACGGCATCTATTGCGTGCAGAAGTTGTAATTCCTGTATTACCGGTAAAGATAATATATGTGAGGCAATGAATGTTGTCGGGGTTACCAGGGAAGGGGCAATGGCGGAGTATTTAGTGATTCCGCAAGAAAGTTTAGTTCCAATACCCAATGAACTGCCGCTTGAATACGGGGCACTAACCGAACCTTACAGTGTAGCCCTGCATGGTGTGGACATTACAGATATTAAACCCGGGCAGACAGCAGCAATTATCGGTGCCGGGCCGATAGGTCTTTGCCTGCTGGCAGAGCTGAAAAGAAGGGGAATTGAAGAGGTTTATATTACCGATCTTAGAGCAGGGCGACTAAAGATTGCATTTGAAATGGGTGCTTCTGCTGCAGTTAATTCACGGG
>SKWE01000212.1 GCA_007129055.1 Syntrophomonadaceae bacterium | reverse complement strand
GGAGTTATTTTATCCCCACTGGTTCCGTATGGATAACCCTGTCCCTGAAATCTTTCATGATGCTGTAGAATTACAGCACCAGAACGGGCACTGAACAATGAGGTTTTTTTAAATAGCTCATAGCCATATACAGGATGGTTTTTAACAGTGGCATATTCATCTTCAGTTAATTCTCCAGATTTGTTTAATATTTGTTCTGGAATAGCAACCATCCCAATATCGTGCAACAAAGCACCAACAGCAAGGTATTTTAAGTTTTTTACATTATGCCCGATTTTGGTCGCAACCAATGTTGACAAAATTGAGCAATTAACACTATGCGCAAAAAGATAATCAGCACAGGCCCTGATATCATCCAATTGAAAAACCATTTCCCTGTTATCGAGTAGCTCATTTACAATCTTTGAGGCGGTTTCGATAATATCTTTATCCTGAATCATGATACCCTTTTTTTGCGCTGCCGGAGACTGTAGAGCTTTTAAAGTTTTTTTTACCAGCAGACGCGCTTCGTGTCTTGTTTCTTCACTGACTACATCTTTACTT
This sequence comes from Syntrophomonadaceae bacterium, assembly GCA_007129055.1. GTDB lineage: Bacteria > Bacillota > Dethiobacteria > DTU022 > DTU022 > SLQM01. The sequence continues at coordinate 6,297 of SKWE01000212.1, read as the reverse complement.
TCCACGTCTTCTATACGGCTATCCCTTACGTAGAGATGGCCAATTCCCAATTCGCGAAGGTATACTATATATTGCGGTTTAACCTCTATTCCGGCTTTTAGAAGCACATTGCCGCTGCTGCCCAAAATAGCTTTTGCCAAAATCATTCCAGGTTGGGTGCTCTCCAGGGAAATTCTGCGCATATTTATCCTGCTCTCCAGTAATATAACTTTATATAAAACATTAAACCTTTCTACAAGTTTTCTTAAATTCCTTTTTTTACTACTCAGGCAACCCATTTAACGAGCTTTTTTCACAAAAAGGCTTCCGGTCAGATAAATAACCGGAAGCCCTGTTTACTGGTGCGAGCGAGAGGATTTGAACCTCCACACCCTTACGGGCACTAGGTCCTGAACCTAGCGCGTCTGCCATTCCGCCACGCTCGCTTTCTTCGATCCTGCCCTGCTATTATATACACTCTTCAGGCAGGGATCAATAGCTTTTATTTATTTTTACACTTAATCTTCTTTCTTGTTTTTGTCATTGCTATCTAAGGCTTTACTTGCTGCTTCAATTGCTACTGGAAAGAGATGTTTTAATTCAATTGGCAGGGGAAAAGCGATTATTGAACCCTGCTGACCGGCAATCTCTGGCAAAGTCCTCAGCAGCCTGACGTAAAATCCGCCTTCTTCTGTATTCAGGATTCTCGCTGCTTCGGCAATTCTGCCTGCCGCTTCCTTTTCACCTTCTGCCTGAACGATAACCGCACGCCTTTCCCTTTCAGCAGTTGCCTGCCTTGATATTGCTTTCTGCAGCGCTTCAGGAATAACAACATCTTTAATTTCAACTGCAGTAACCTTGATTCCCCAGGCATCGGTGGCTTCATCAAGAATGCTTTGTACCTGCTGGTTTAACTTGTCTCTCTCGGAAAGTAGTTCGTCCAATTCAGCCTGGCCTGCAACACTGCGCAAAGTTGTCTGTGCCAGTTGTGCCGTAGCCATTCGATATTCTTCAACATTATTAATCGCCCTGTTCGGCTCCACTACCCTGTAGTAAACTACAGCGTTGACACTGGTGGTAACATTATCCCGGGTAATTACTTCCTGGGTAGGTACATCCAGGGTGATGATCCTCAAAGATACCCTGAAAAACCGATCCACAATGGGGATAATGAATATAATTCCAGGGCCTTTTTCACCTATTAAGCGCCCCAGGCGAAATACAACCAGGCGCTGGAATTCGGGAACAATTTTAATTGCTGAAGTTAAAAATAGGATTAGGATTATTATGATTGGAACATATAATCCGCCACTTCCTAATAGCTCAAATAACATCTTGTTATCTCCTCCTTCATCTTTAAAGAATTATTAGGCCAGTAATTTATTCAAACTAATCCTGGCCTTCCTCCAAACCCTTATTTATCGGTTCAACCCATAAATTAAGTGTTTCTGCACGCACCACTTTAACTGCAGTTCCTTCTGTTATAACTGAACCATCTTCACTGCGCGCCTTCCACAGCTCTCCTCCGGCCTTGATCATCCCTTCCGGATTCAGTTCCTTTACCACTATTCCCTTTTCCGGTGGATTAAAGTATGCACTGCCGCCGGTCCAGGTTTTCCTGCTGTGTATTACACGCTGGGCCACAACGATTATTATAATCACTAGTCCCAATACTGTACCAACTACTGTTACCAGGAATGTGCCGTACCAATCCCTGGCCATTAACGGTTCAGTAGGTAAGAGTACGGCACCGGCAACCAAAGACAGAGATCCGCCTATACCCAAAATTCCAAAACCCGAGGTAAATATTTCTGCAGCAATTAAACCCACACCGAGCAGCAGCAGGACTATACCCGTTGTGTTAGTATCAAAAAGACCGATACCGTATATCCCCATTACAACAAGGATCGCTCCGGTAACCTCAGGAACAATGGTTCCCGGTGCACTAAGGCCGAAATATATGCCCAGGACTCCGAGCATCAGGACAAGAAAAGCAATCTGCGGGTCGCTTAACCAGTTTTGCAACCTTTCACTGATAGTCATTTCATCCTCGATAACCACGGCCTCTGCAGTATTTAGCCTATAAACCTGTCCCTGTTTTTCAATCGTAGTTCCCTCAAGCTGCTGCAAAAGATCTGGAACATTAAGGGCCAGGTATTCAATTACCCCTTCGTCCAGCGCTTCCCTGGCATCAAGAGTCAAATTTTCTGTTACAAATTTTTCTGCAATATCCTCGGGTCGCCCTTTTTCGCGGGCCATGCTGCGCAGATGAGTTGAATAAAATATAACTGTTTTCTCGTCGGCCGCAGAGGCTCCTTCAGGAGAAATTGCAATTGGTTGGGCAGCGCCAACTGTCGTTCCGGGAGCCATCGCTGCTATATCTGAAGAGATAATTATAAAAGCCCCGGCTGAACCGGCTATAGCCCCAGATGGCGCTACAAGAACTGCTATTGGAATTTCCGCATTTAAGAAAAGCTCATTGATTTCTAAAGTGGCATCAACAAGGCCACCGGGAGTGTTCATCCGCAGCAGAAATAGCTGTGCATCATTCTCCAGCGCAAGCGAAACCTGTCTATCCAGAAAGGTTTTTTGACCGGCAGTTATAGCCCCTTCAAGTTCAACCAGGTAAACAGGACGTACAGAATCGTTAGCGGTTGAGGCTGCGGGTAAGAGCGCCATTAAAATTAGTGCTGCTAAAATTATTGATATATATATCTTAAGATCTTTCTTCATTGAAGATCATCGCCTTTTCTTTATAGTATCTATTACTATTATCATTATAATACAAATAAGTCTGTAAATAAAGCCTAACAGGTTGCCTGTAGCTGAAAATCGGTATATAATATAACCGCTTTAGTTATAATTACCGGAGGGAGTTATATGATCACCAGGAAAGCAGAATATGCAATAATCATTTTAACTGAACTTGCATCTCATCCCAGGGGAACTATACTTACCAGTAAGCAGATCTCAAAAAACCGCTCTATTCCAGTTAACCTGGTTGTGCAGTTACTCGCCGTGTTAAAGAAAGCAGGCTGGACTACTGGTATCAGGGGCCCTGCGGGTGGTGTAATACTTGAGCAAGACCCAGGGAAAATAAACCTCCGGGAAGTTATAGAAATAATAGACGGACCGATCGGGATTACGCGCTGCCTCTTTCGTGATCGTCCCTGTCACGACAGGAGTCATTGCTCCCTGCGGGGAGTATGGGCCAAAGCTCAGCAGCACATGCTGAACGTGCTTGAAGGAGTTACTATACAGGAACTCGCTGATTCAACAGCTAACGACTGCTAAGCTTGAAAAATATTTGTATTAATCTTTAATACTCCCATCAACCCCAATAATGATTTCTTTGAAAGGAATATCAATTCCTGAGCTTTTCAATGCAGAATTGACAAGCCTTGATAAGCCGAAGCAGCATCCAACCTCCATGTGCAGCAGGGTAATGCTCTTCAACTTGTTTAATTTGAAGATCTGCACTAGCTTTTTGTGATATACTTCCACATCGTCAAGTTTTGGGCAACCAATTACAAGCGATTTGCCCGCAAGAAATTGGCGGTGGAAATCTGCATAAGCAAAGGGCACACAATCAGCCGCAATTAAAAGATCCTTACCGTGAAAGAAACGTGCTTCCGGTGATACCAGGTGCAGCTGCACAGGCCAGTGGCTTAACTCTGCTTCAGGTTCGTAATTATCGTACCTGTCAGCCGGCGCTGTTCTTTCTTTTTCCAAACCTTCCAGGAGGTTTCCGCCGCAGCAAACCGGGGTTTCTTTAATATTATGTTGATCGTTTTCCTTATCCAACATTTCCAATCTCTCTTCAACAGCCTTTTCATCAAAAGGTTCGGCTTCCCTCTCGATTATATTAATTGCATCCTGCGGGCATTCCCCCAAACAGTTGCCCAAACCATCACAATATATATCTTTTACCAGCCTGGCTTTGCCCTCAACTATCTGAAGAGCCCCTTCTTCACAGGCCGGGATGCAAAGGCCGCAGCCGTCACATTTATCTTCGTCAATTTCAATTATTTTACGCATTACTTTTTCCATTAAAATACCTCCAATATGTTTTCTTTTATTTCGCTAACAGGCATGCTGGACAGATGTGAAGTATCAATTTTGTTCAGTATTCCCTGAATATCTTTTACCGCTTTCTGAGGCAGGCTGTTTTCCATATCAATTTCTTCCAGGTATAAATATGCGTCGTCAATTAAGTTGTTTTTCTTTAAAAAGAGAATTACCAAAGATGCCAGGACAGGTAAAATATCTTTTCGCTCTTCTTTAAGTTTCTTTTCTGTCCTTTCAATAATTTCCTTAATATTTGCCACTTCTCCATTGAGGTTTGAAGCATGCTTATCGAGTTCATTTAAAAAAACTGACTTCAATGAACCTTTTTTCAGGCCTTTTGCACCAGGGCCAAGACACTGTTCTGCATAGGCGCACCATTCTGCGCAGCCCATGTTAAATTTTTGATTAGCTACCCTGGTTCTGCAAATGGGACAGCGCAACCTGATATCCGTTTTAAAAAACTCAATGTCACTTCCACATTCAGGGCACTTCTCTTCGTAAACATCATCCGCAGTCCAGTAACGCATATCCTGTCCGGGACATTTTGTGCCGATCATATTTTTCACTCCTCACTTTATTACTAACTAACTTGGTTATATATATTATAACTGCTATATTAATATTTTGCAAGAAAAAACAGCCGAAAAGGCTGTTTTTTCTTATTTTAAAACTGCTCATATATAAACCCCCATGCCTCATGGGCAGTCCCACCGTTCCCAGGACATCGCTTCCCATTTGACAAAGGAATATTGCTGTGCAGTTTCATACTTAATTTATGAAACCGGATATTTTATTAATCGTATAAATGTGCTTCTGCAGCAATTTGATACGAGTAAAGCTCATCTTTGCCAAAAAAGAGGTTTATCTCCCTTTCGGCGCTTTCCAGTGAATCTGATCCATGAACAATATTTTTGCCCATGAATAAAGCCAGATCACCACGCACAGTTCCAGGAGCTGCCTTCCTTGGATCAGTTACCCCGATCATTGTTCTTACAATGTCTACTGCATCATCTCCTTCGAGAACCATTGCAGTCACCGGAGCAGAGGTAATAAAATCGATTAGTCCATCATAGAATGGTCTGCCTTTATGTTCACCGTAGTGTTCAGAGGCTAATTCCTGTGAGATGTGCATGAGTTTCATGCCAACAATTTTTAACCCCTTACTTTCAATCCTGCTGATTACATTGCCAATTAAGCCTCTTTGCACCCCATCAGGCTTCACCATCAGAAAAGTCCGTTCCCTGTTCTCCATTACCTCATCCTTCCCTACCCGTATTATAAGTATTAAACATCAAACCTATTTTAACAAACGCCACACAAAAGTCAATTTGTAACTGTTTAAAAAGTGTTTTGCAATGTTACGTATTTTAGTTAATCGAACTGTGTTTAACTGCCATGTTTTAGATATGGTTTTGCTGTTTGCTATTGATACCTAATTTGTCTATAATATAAACAACACTTAAATATGTTGATAATTACTCGATATACAAAGGAATTTGATAATGAGCGATTTAAACTATTTATTCAACCCGGAACAAATCGCCGTAATCGGCGCTTCCCGATCAAAAGATAAAATTGGCTTTGCTATTTTGAACAATATCATTACCAGTGATTATAAGGGAATTATTTATCCAGTAAACCCCCGCGAAGAAGAAATACTGGGGTTAAAGTGTTACTGCTCAGTCAAAGATATTAAGAACCCTGTTGACCTGGCAGTTATCACTGTTCCTGTAGCCCATGTAACGAAAGTGGCTGAAGAATGCGGTGAAGCTGGCATCAAAGGAATTATTGTTATCACTGCCGGGTTCAAAGAAGTCGGCACAGAAGGACTCCAACAGGAAAGAAGCCTGATGGAGATCTGCAAACGCCACAATATGCGCATGCTTGGCCCCAATTGTGTTGGTCTTATGGATACTCACACACCGGTTAATGCTTCATTTGCCAACGGTTTCCCGGCAGAGGGCAATATATCCTTTATTTCTCAAAGCGGTGCGATGCTTGTCTCGATACTCGACTGGAGCTTTCAGATGAATATGGGCTTTTCAAGATTTATCAGCCTGGGGAATAAGGCTGATTTAAATGAAATTGACTTCATCGAAAGTTGTGCCAACGACCCCCAAACCAGTGTCATTCTCTGTTATGTAGAAGATATAGTTGATGGTAAACGCTTCGTGGATGTTTGCACAGAAGCAAGCAGAAAAAAACCGATCATTATTTTAAAATCAGGCACCAGCACTGCCGGAGCCCAGG
>SKWE01000116.1 GCA_007129055.1 Syntrophomonadaceae bacterium | reverse complement strand
GTTTAAGGAGTAATTGGTATGGATATCAGGCACAAGCAGGTCATGAGTTCAGTAGAACTGCGAAAGTTGGCGCAAGAGCTTGTTTCTGAGCAAAAAGATCAGGTAACTGAGAAAATAGAAGCAGAACTGCCTGAGGAAATGAGGCTGATGCTTCACGAATTGCGGATCCATAAGGCAGAACTGGAAATTCTGAATGAAGATTTATGGCGTGCTTATGCGGACGCGGAATTAAACCGGAAGCGCTATTATGATCTTTTTAATCTGGCTCCGGTAGGTTATTGTACAATAGATGAGAAGGGATATATTCAGGAAGGCAATTTAAGTGCATCAAGAATGATTGATCTGTCTAGAAAGGATTTTGAGAAAGAGCAGCTAACTAATTATATATTCCCGGAAGATTATTCTATCTATCGCTCTCACCTGCAGCTTTTGTTTGATACAGGCCTGCCGCAGGTTTTTGAGTTGCGGATGATGAAGACTGATGGAACTATTTTTTTCGTAAGGATGGAAGTTGCTTTACTTTCTGGCAGCAATGCAGCTTTAATAGATGATGCAGCTGAAGATCCAGTCTGCTTAGTTCTTTTTACAGATGTTTCAGATACAAGAATGGTGGAAGCGTTAACGGTTGAAAGGAAGAGATTGGTTACACTCCTTGAGTCTTTCCCCGGCTTTATTTATCTACAGGCTCCTGATTACACGGTGCGCTACGCAAACCAGTATTTCATAGACCGATTTGGCGACCCTGTCGGTAAATTATGTTACGAGTTATTATGGAATTGCACTGAACCCTGTAAAGACTGTGTCACATTCAAGGTTTTTGAAACAGGAAAACCTCAATCACGGGAGTGGAAAGGGCCGGATGGCAGAATTTATAATATTTTTGATCACCCCTTCATTGATAGCGATGGTTCGAAACTGGTCCTTGAAATAGGTATAGATATTACAGAGGAGAGGAAGGCTGTTGCTTCTTTACAGGCCAGTGAAGAGAAATTTCGAGTAATGGCTGAAACAGCATATGAAGGGATTTGGGCTCAAAATGCTGATCTTGTAACAAACTATGTCAATCAGCGCATGGCAGATATGCTCGGCTACCTGCCGGAAGAGATTATTGGAATAAAGGTAGATGAATTTATATTTCCCGCTGATCTGGAGGATCACTTTAAGAAAAGGAACAAACGAAAACAGGGTAAGTCAGAAATGTATGAGCGCCGGCTTAGAAGGAAAGACGGGTCTGAGATTTGGACCTTAATATCTGCCACACCTCTTATGGACGAAAAAGGCCAGTATGAAGGATCTTTTGCCATGATTACTGATATAACCAATCGGAAAAAATATGAAGATAGAATTCGTTACCTTAGTTTTAATGACACCCTGACCGGCCTTTATAACAGGACTTACATGGAAGAGGAAATGAAGAGGCTGGATACTAAAAGGCAGCTTCCAGTCAGTATTATCATGGCTGACCTGAACGGTTTGAAACTATTTAATGATATATTTGGTCATTCAAGCGGCGATCAACTTTTAATCACAGTGGCAAATATCTTAAGGGAAGCTTGTCGTAAAGAAGAAATCATTGCACGGTGGGGAGGGGATGAGTTCATCATATTACTGCCCCAGACGACATATGCAGAAGCGCAAAAAGTGAGTCAGAGAATTAATAGTATAAGCAGCAATGTATCTGTTGAAGGCATGCCCGTTTCCATAGCGCTTGGAACAGCCAGCAAAGAGAAACTTAGCAGGCGCCTGGCAAATGTTATGAAAGAAGCAGAAGATAATATGTATATCCATAAACAGTCTGAAAGCGGGAAATATAAAAACACTGTATTAAATATTTTTGTAAAATCGATGGAGGGAAAAAGTTTTGAATCAACCGAGCATGTTAAACGCATGCAAAATACTGCTCAGAAGATAGCTCAAGAACTGGGCTTTTCTGATTTAGAAAAAGAACGTTTAAATATTGCTATCAAAATTCATGACATCGGTAAAATAAATATAAGTATTGAGTTGCTTACAAGTGCCGGTGTTCTGACAATTGCTGAATGGGAAGAGGTTAAAAAACATCCGGAAACCGGTTATAGAATGGCCAGGGCGCTGGGAGAATTTACCCATGTAGCTGAAGATGTTCTATTTCACCATGAAAAATGGGATGGCAGTGGATATCCCAGGGGTATAGAGGGTGATGATATTCCGCTGTTTTCAAGGATCATTGCCATTGTAGATGCCTATGAAGTAATGAGCAGTGGGCGCCCTTACAAGGCAGCCATGAGTCGGGAGGAAATAATAAAAGAATATAAGAGATGCTCAGGTAGCCAGTTTGACCCCGAACTCGTAAAAATTATGTTGAAAGTTATGGGAGAAAAAAATGAAGAATAAAGGCGCTGATGTTCTATATGGAAATCTTCAAGAAATGAGGCTAATAGTGGATAGTATATCTTCTGAAAACAGCGATTCGAAAAGCAATCGTAAGCGCCGGCAGCTCTATATTGGCAGCCTCTTATATGATTATTACCTGCTGGCTGAAAAATGCCTTTTACAAATAGCCAGGACTTTTGACAGGTGGGCGCCGACCAGTCTTGATTGGCGCATGCGGTTGATTAAAATGATGCAGGATCCTGTAGAAGATAAAAGGCCGGCAATAATTTCGACTGAAACAGCTTCCATGCTTACGGAATTTCTAATGCATTACCAGAACTTTAGCAATCAATCCTCAACCACATTTGCTACAAGGATTAATAAGCTTGAAGCAGAACTGGAAAGGTTCCAGGACCGGTTTGAGAAAGAGATAGGCTTATTTGCAAAAATGTTATCCCGTTAGAAGTTTTAATATCTATTTATCTGACGATCTAACCGGAAAGAAGTTATAACAGGTGATAAAAAAGGGAGATGTTGCCTGGCAACTCTCCCTTCAAAAATAGCAGTTTGAAATGTCTTTTAGATTACCGGTTCATCTTTTATTAGTGCAGGTGAGTTGAAGATATTACTATCATGTTTCCGAAATACTGCTCCATATTTTTGCTGCCGCATTCGGGGCACTTTAGATCCAGCCCTTTTTCTTTTTCAGCCAGCGTGGCCCTGACTTCACTTACCTTTCCGCAATCCCGGCACATGTATTCATAAACAGGCATTGCTGCACCCTCCTTAAAATAATTTAGAAAGGCATTCGTAGTTAATATTCTACCCGTTAACCTGTAATTCCTCTTGCTTTTCCGCTTTCTTAACCAACCATTTTCCCCCGAAAGTGAAAAATCCTATAAAGGCCAGGGCCAGCCAGCCAGTCCAATCTCCAAGACGGGTATTAATTGTGCCTCTTCCATCACCGATCTTTACATCGGCTACCAGGGTTGCTTCTCCACCTTCCGGGATCACGGCCAGCTCAACTATGCGTCCCCTGGGGTCGATGATTGCCGAATTGTAACCTCCATCAGCTTTGACCATGGCTACGCGGTTTTCAATGGCCCTGAAGACAACATGAGTGTAGTGTTTATCGGCAATACTGCTCCAGTCGTTTGAAGGTACGCCAATCAGCTGGGCACCCCGGGCGACCATTTTACGGCTTGTGTCTGTATAATCTAAGTCGTAACAGATTATTGTGGCCAGTTTACCAAGCGGGGTGTCATAAACAGGGTAAGTGCCGCGGCTTAAGCTTGTTTCACCACCGAAAACCACGGGATGATCTTTACCGAAGACACCCAGGAATTCACCTTTCGGATTGATTACTGTTGCCTCGTTATAGAATCCTTCTTCGCCTGCTAAAACCACGTAGCCCACAACAAGGTGTGCATCTGTTTCAGCGGCGAGACTTACCAGGTTCAGCCTATCTTCCTGCTGAGGATCCCAGTTGAACGATGCTTCCGGCCAGACAATAAAATCCGCACCTTTGTTCCCGGCTTCTTTCGTTTGCTCGATCATCCGAACATATAGCCAGTCTATATCCATTTCCCGGTTTAAGCTGACGATAGGCGATACTTCCGGTTGAATGGCTGCAACCCTTACAGAAGGAGTTTCAAGGGAACTGTTCCAGAGAACCAGGCTAAGCGCCACCCAGCCTGCAACAATCGCTCCCCCGGTGAAAGCCCAGCGGCGAAGCAAGGCAATCTTCAGCGGTTGAACAGTGAATGCGGTTTTAGTAGAGACTTCAGGTTTCCACTTTTTATCTATCCATCCTAAAACGAGTAAGGCCAGGATATGATTGATTAGCATTACAAGCATTCCTACGCCTATAATACCGAAAATGCTTGCCGGTTGGATTAGCCACAGCTGGCGGTACAGGGGATAGGCGATAAAAGCCCATGTTCCGGCAATCGGTATGAAAAGCCTGATCATTTCAATGGCTGCCCAGGTCATAATACCGCTGATCACAAACCAGCGGTAGCCGGTCTGGCTGTGAAAAGCACGCTGGCCGTAGTCCAGTACTGTGCTTAAAAAGAAAACGATCAGCGGCAACCAGACCATGTAGGTGCCGATGGGGGCAAATACAGGGCCTAAATATCCCTGCAGCCAGACTGCTATGCCGACACCGGTGGCAAGGGAAGAAGTTCTGGCCGGCATAATTCTGTGCTGGGCGACCAGGATGGGCACGAAACCGACGAAAACCAGGGGCCATATTTCATAAGGAGGAAAAGCGAGCATGAAGGCAATGCCCCCGGCAACAGACATTATAAGTCCAAGTATAGTTCTGGCAGGATTTGAAAGATTCATCTCAGGCATCGTTATTCCTCATTTCTTTTTAATTTCCAGGGTCTATTCTAAATAATATTAAATGAAATGACCAGTTACGGTGGTCACAATAGTGAGCAGTTATTTTATTACCCGGGTAATATTTATTATCTTTTTTGTTGTCAAATATGATAGTTCATTGATATTATGAATATATATAAAAGACCGGAGGATTGATAGTGGTGGATAAAAAAAATGGTTATGCTGAGATCGCAATTTTCTATTTCTCCGGTACAGGTAATACATGGTGGGTTTCCGAAGAGCTTATCCGCCAGTTTACCAAACTGGGCCGTTCGGCCCGGGCTTATTCCATAGAGACAATATCAGTCGGAGAAGCTTCTGATCTCATTTTCAATTCTGAAATAATAGGCTTTGGTTATCCTATCCATGGTTCGGATCTGCCCAAACCGATGAAAGATTTCATTTCACAGCTTCCTGAAGCATCCGGGAAAAAGGCATTTGTTTTTTGTACCCAGTGGCTATGGTCAGGTGATGGAGCTGCCGTGGGCGGGACTATGCTCCATGACAAAGGTTTTAACGTTCTATGGGGAGAACATTTCCTGATGCCGAATAATGTAACAGTTAGCATCATCAGCCTGCCGTACACCAACGACTATAACCGCCTGGCCGGTGTGTTGGGCAGGGCTGCAAGACGGGCAGCTTTTTTGGCTGAAGAAATAAATGCCGGCAGGGCATCTTTACGCGGGTTTAACCAGGTTTCTTTCTACCTTGGATCTATGCAGCGTGTTCCGTTTCGAAAGGTCTACCATAAGCTCCGGAATGATATAGGTATTGATTATGACAACTGCATAGATTGCGGAGAGTGCGTAAGGCTTTGCCCTGTTGATAATTTTTATTATGAAGACGAAGTGATAAAGACGAAGGGGAAATGTGTTTTATGCCTTCGCTGCTATAATTTCTGCCCGGTGGCGGCAATTAAACATATGGACCGGCCTCACCTGCACGGGCGGGGCGAACCTTATAAGGGCCCAGTGAAAGATTTTGACCCCACTGTTTTAATAGAAAAGAAAGAGCAGAAAGTCTAAGTATGTTTTGCAAGCCAAATAAAGGAGTGTGAATCCTAAATGATCAATTGCAGTAAAGAAAGACTCAAGGAAAAGATAACCACCTTTAGTAAGTTTGGCGATACCGGGGGTGGCGGAGTAACCCGCCTCTGTTTTACTGAAGCTGACCTGCAGGCCCGGGCGGAATTCTGCAGACGTTGCAAAGAGTTGGGCATGGAAATTAAAACAGATGATATGGGCAATATCTATTCCACCTTCAAGGGATCAGAAGAGCTGCCTGCCATAGCTGTGGGTTCCCACACCGATTCAGTAGTGAAGGGCGGTAATTACGATGGAATCCTGGGAGTTTTAACCGGTCTTGAAGCGGTTGAAACTATAATCAGGGAAGGGATTAAAACCCGCCATCCCCTGACGGTTTTGGTTTGGACCAACGAGGAAGGCTCACGCTTCCGGCCGGCCATGATGTCTTCAGGGGTAATTACCGGCAAGTTTGATAAAGATACCATGCTGGAGGTTAAAGATGAAGATGGTATTACTTTCAGGGAAGCGTTGGAGGCCAGCGGTTACATGGGTGACAAGGCTAACCGCTTCAATTCGAAAGATTACAGGGCCTTTCTGGAACTGCATATTGAACAGGGCCCGGTTCTTGAATCGGAAAACAAGGATATTGGCGTGGTGGAAGGCGTGCTGGGGATGGTTAATTACGAGATAAAAACCCGTGGCCAGGCCAATCATGCCGGGACCACACCCATGCCCATGCGCAAAGATGCTCTTCACGCCATGGCAGAGATAATCCTTTACCTGCACCGGGAACTGGACAAGCTTGATCCCAGCCTGGTTTACACTACCGGCGAATTTAGCGGCACCCCCAACGTGCATACTGTAATCCCTGATAATGTTCGCATAACCCTGGATTCACGCCACCAGGACCCGGAAGTAATCAGGCAGGTTGTGAAGGTTATTGAGTCCATACCTGCCGAGGTGCACGGCTGCCCCGTAACATACAGGGAGCAGTGGTCCCGAAACACAGTTGATTTTAAACCTGAAATGGTTAACTTAATGGAAGAAAGCTTAAGGAACCTTGGTTACTCATACAAGCGAATGTACAGCGGCGCCGGGC
>SKWE01000070.1 GCA_007129055.1 Syntrophomonadaceae bacterium | reverse complement strand
GTAATTATTGAATTCCTGCTGCGAAAAACAGCCCATGTAGTAGTATTCTTTGTTATTACCCTGGTTATCTTTTTCCTAATCAGCCAGTATGCTAAATCGCCCTGGTGGGCGCTCTTTTTTGCCTGCCTGGCTGGAACCGCCCTGGCATTCCTGGATGAATTTCACCAGGGTTTTGTGGAGCAGCGTTTCAGCAGCTTAATTGACGTTGCCTTTGATATGATTGGAGTAAGCCTGGCAGCTTTCGTAATTCTGCTATCTTTTGTCATAACCTCCCGCTGGCGCACCTGAAACAGAAAAAAGCCGCCTGAAAAGGCGGCTTTTAATAAGGCTTGTTAATTTGTATATTTACTCTTCAATATAAACATCCTGCAGTAAGAACATGCTGGCTGGTGTTACACCGAAGTTCATAACGTTATTGTTAACTCCGGCCAGGTTCTCGTTGTAAACGAGGTAAAGCATCGGTGCGTCCTCAATCAGTATTTCCTGCAGCTCACTGTAAATAGCCAGGCGCTCGTTTGGATCAGGTTCCTGACGGCCCCTGTCAAGCAGTTCGTCAGCTACATCGCTTCTATAGAATGCACGGTTTCCGGGATCTCCCACATTGTCTGAATGGAAGAGAGCGTAAACTGCATAGTCAGCATCGAGAGTCGGGGTTGACCAGCCGAGGATGAACATTTCATGGTCACCGGCAGCTGTGCCCTCAAGGTAAGCTCCCCACTCAATAACTTCTACGTCAACTTCAATGTTTAAGTCTCTTAATTCAGACTGAACGTACTCGGCAATCATGATTCGAACCGGGTTATCATTTGTCCAGATTGTGGTTGAGAAACCGTCTGCATAACCAGCTTCGGCAAGCAGTTCGGCTGCCATATCCTTATCATAAGGTAATCCGCTGATGGTTGGGTCATGCCCGAATACACCAGGTGCAATCGGTCCTTCTGCGGGGATTGCAGTTCCTTCGTAGGCGCCTGCAATAATATCTTCCTTATTGATCGCCATTGAAATTGCCTGGCGGACACGAACATCGTCAAAAGGTGGTTTATCACAATTGTAGCCAATGTAAGCCATAACTGTTACTGAGGTAACATCCATGCGTGCATTATCCATTGCTTCTACACGGCTCATATCGCTTGGTTCAACAGGATCGGCAATATGGGCAAAACCGGTTTCCAGCTCGGACAGACGGGTTAAACTTTCAGGTACCACCTTGAAAGTTACGCTGTCAAGCCTGGCGTTTTCACCCCAGTAGTCATCATTGCGGACCATTACCAACTGGTTGCCCGGTTCCCAGCTTTCAAGCTTAAAGAAACCGGTTCCTACTGGATTTTCTGCCAGGAAACTACCAGGTTCGTTGCCTGCAGCCATCTCTTCGTAGTCAGCTTCAATAGCATTGAGGCTGATGATGGCGCCACCGCTGTGGGCCAGGTGGGCAGGCAGCGGGGCAAATGGAAATTGGGTAACAAACTGCACGGTGTAATCATCGACTACAACAACCTCTTCCAGCATTGAAAATAGGAAAAGGCGCGGCGAAGCAATTTCTGGGTCAAGCAAACGGTCAAATGATGCTTTTACCGCTTCGGCAGTAAGTTCAGAACCATCATGGAACAGAACTCCTTCACGCAACTTGAATTCCCAGGTCAGTTCATCAACTGCTTCCCATTCTGTTGCCAGCAGTGGTTGCAATACGCTGTCTTCATCAAAAACAACCAGCGATTCGTAGATATTATAGCAAACCTTTGCTGACGGGACATCGTTTGAACCATGTGGATCCAGCGATACAGCATCCGAAAGTGTAGCAATAATCAGATCCTGGTCTGCCGATGGCTCTGTTACTTCATCATCCGGGTCGGTAATATCGTCAACTACATCTTCTGCTGGCCCGCAGGCTACCAAAAGTGCCGGAATTAGAAGCAGGCAAAACACTAACAACATAAAACTTTTCAACTTCATGATTTGACTTCCCCCTTATTTGAAATATATTTGGGACTGTAATATTATAGTCTTAATATTTATCACCACTAAATATGAAAGTAATGACAAACTGACTATAATTATTCAGTGTTTTTTATTATACTATAGATGTAATAGATTGCAAATATTGCTCTTTATGTTCATAATAGATGATGATTATTTAATTCTAAGGTACAATGCAGCATTCAAGAGAGGATAGAAGGCTTAAATGAGCGAAATGCCCAGCGGTTTACCTGTTGAATCTCCACGGGCTGCCAGCACTGCAGCGGGGTGGAGAATAATATACAAGCGGCTGAAAAAAAACCGGGCTGCCATCATTGGTGGCTACCTGATCCTGATCTTTATCCTCATTGCCATTTTCGGCCCTTTCTTTACCACTTATGACCCGGTAAGGGTAGATTATTCTCTTAAACTATTACCACCTTCTTCCGAGCATTGGTTTGGAACTGATCACAATGGACGTGATGTATTTACCCGCATCATCCACGGGATGTCTATTACCCTGTACATAGGTTTTTTATCTGTCTTTGTCGGAATGCTGGTTGGAGTCCCTCTCGGAATTTTTGCCGGTTATTACGGAAAATATCTCGATACCATCATAATGCGCTTTATTGATATACTGCTTGCTTTCCCCGGCATCCTTTTAGCTATTGCCCTGGTTAGTGTGCTTGGAGGCAGTATTAATAATGTAATTTTGGCGGTCGGAGTTTTTTCTGTCCCCGGTTTTGCCCGAATCGTCAGGGGTTCAACCATGGCCGTCAGCAAATTGGAGTATATTGATGCTGTCAGGGCCCTCGGGGCCAGTGATTTTCGAATCATTTTTTTACATATTCTGCCCAACATCATATCGCCGATTATTGTCCAGGCCACGATCAGGATCGCTATTGCTATCCTGATCGCCAGTGGACTTTCTTTCCTTGGTCTGGGAGCCCAGCCTCCGACCCCGGAGTGGGGTGCCATGCTCAGCCAGGGTCGCAGTTATATGTTCGATCATCCCCATGTAGCTTTATTTCCCGGTTTGGCCATTGTAACCGTTGTGCTGGCCTTTAACCTGTTCGGCGATGGATTACGTGATGCCTTTGATCCGAAAACGAAAGCCTAGAAAAGGAGTGTTTCCCAGTTGCTTCAGTTTATAGTGCGCAGGCTATTACAGACCATACCTGTAGTAATCGGGGTTACAATGTTGGTTTTCTCTCTCATGCACCTGATTCCAGGCGACCCGGCCAGGATCATGGCTGGTGAAGCAGCGCCCCATGCCCAGGTTGAAGCAATTAGGGAAAGGCTGGGTTTAAACGATCCCCTGCATGTCCAATACGGCAGGTACATGAGTAACCTGCTGCAGGGCGACCTGGGGCAGTCGGTACGCAGCAGCAGGGCGGTTGTTGATGAAATAAAGCCCAGGATCGGCATAACCATGAGGCTGGCCGTCTACAGTATGTTTCTCAGTGTTGTCTTCGGCCTGGTGGCCGGGGTGATATCAGCAGTTCGCAGGTACAGCCTGATTGATTCTTTTATTATGGTTGCCGCCCTTTTCAGTTTTTCCATGCCTAATTTTTGGTTGGGATTAATGTTAATTAAATACTTTTCGATCGATCTGGCCCTGCTGCCTCCCTCCGGGTGGGGCACCTGGCAGCAGGCCATACTGCCCGTAGTAACCCTGGGCACTGCAGGCGCGGCAATCATTGCCAGGATGACCCGCTCCAGCATGCTCGATGTTATTAACCAGGACTATATCCGAACTGCCAGGGCCAAAGGGGTAAAAGAGAGATATGTAATCTATAAACATGCCTTGAAAAATGCCCTCATCCCAGTGGTTACGGTTATTGGGATTGAAATGGGGATGCTTTTATCGGGAACGGTCCTGGCTGAAACGGTTTTTGCTGTTAACGGAATGGGGCGCCTGGCAATAGACTCTATCAGGGCCCGCGATTTCCCCCTGGTCCAGGGGATAGTCCTTATATTTGCCCTGATCTTTGTTTTTGTAAACCTCCTGGTTGACATATCTTATCGCTACCTGAACAAGCGAATTGAACTTAATTAGCTTTTATACCTGGTGAAAGAGGTGTGATGCTTGAAACAGTCTGAATCCATATTGAAAATCAACAACCTGTGCACCTCTTTTTTCACCGAGGAAGGGGAAGTAAAGGCTGTCGACGGGGTTACCCTGGCAGTGCCGAAAGGTGAAACCCTCGGTGTTGTAGGTGAGTCAGGTTGCGGTAAAAGCGTTATGGCTTTATCCATCCTTGGGCTGGTTGATAAACCGGGCAAAGTTGTTTGCGGAGAAATAATGTTCAAGGATAAGGATTTAGCCACGAAAAATGAAAAGGAAATGCTTAAAATACGGGGCAACCAGATATCAATGATCTTCCAGGAACCGATGACCTCTCTTAACCCCGTTTTTACTATTGGAGAACAGATTCGGGAAGCTTACCGGATCCACCAAAAGCTTGGTAAAAAAGAAGCTTCAGAAAAATCCCTGGAAATGCTCAAGCTGGTAGGCATCGCTTCTCCTGAAGAAAGAATGAACCAGTACCCTTTTGAACTGTCCGGAGGGATGAGGCAGAGGGTAATGATTGCCATGGCCCTGGCCTGTGTTCCCGAACTATTGATCGCCGATGAGCCTACAACTGCTCTTGATGTTACTATACAGGCCCAAATTTTAGATTTAATCAAGGAACTGCAGCAGAAACTTGGAATGTCCGTAATTATTATTACCCATGACCTGGGTATCGTTGCAGAAACCTGCAACTATGTTGCAGTAATGTACTGCGGCAGTATAGTAGAATATGCGGATGTTGAAACGCTTTTTAATCAACCCAAACATCCTTATACGGCAGGTCTATTTAATTCTTTGCCGCGCCCTGATGTTGACAAGGAAGAACTTGAAGCAATACAGGGGGCTGTCCCCAGCCCGGCGCAGATGCCATCAGGCTGCCGGTTTGCTCCCCGCTGCCCTTACGCCGAAGATATTTGCAGGGAAACTTATCCCGATTTAATTGACCTTGGAGGAAATAACCTGGTGCGCTGCCTGATTTATACAAGCGGCTGGCAGGGGGCAAAAGAGGTGGTCTATTATGGCTGCTAAAGAGCTGCTCCGGGTAGAGAACCTGAAAAAATACTACCCCATCAAGGGCGGTTTCCTGGGGCGGACAGTTAACTATGTCAAGGCTGTTGATGACATTTCCTTTACTGTCAATGAAGGAGAAACCGTTAGCCTTGTTGGTGAGTCAGGTTGTGGGAAATCTACGGCCGGCAGGGCTATTTTGCACCTTGAAAAACCCACTGCCGGTGAAATTACATTTGAAGATGTAAAACTCACTTCGCTGACCAGGGACGAAATAAGAAAAATTCGCAAGGATATGCAGATTGTTTTCCAGGATCCTTTTGCTTCTCTGAACCCCCGCCAGACAGTAGCCCAGGTGCTGGAAGAAGCCATGTATATTCAAAACATAGTGCCGCCCGAAGGAAAGCGGGAAAGAGTTCTTGACTTACTGGATAAAGTTGGGCTTGCGCCTTACCAGGCAGACCGCTACCCCCATGAATTCAGCGGCGGCCAGCGTCAGCGGATAGGGATTGCCCGTGCGCTATCGCTTAATCCCAAACTGATCATATGCGATGAAGCTGTTTCAGCCCTGGATGTATCAATCCGGGCCCAGATATTGAATCTGCTGAAAAACCTGCAAAGGGAATTTCACCTCACCTACCTATTTATATCTCATGACCTGGGCGTAGTGCGGCATATATCGGACCGGATAATCGTTATGTACCTGGGCCGGATTATGGAAATAGCCGACAAAAATTCGCTTTTCGATGCCCCCCGGCACCCTTATACCAGGGCCCTGTTATCGGCCATTCCGGTGCCCAGGCCCGGCAGAAAAAAAGAAAGGATTAGGCTGGAAGGCGATGTTCCTTCTGCCATCGATCCTCCCCCGGGGTGCAGGTTTCACACCCGCTGCCCCTATGTTAAGGATAACTGCAGGACCGATGTGCCAGAGCTTCGCCCGGCGGATAATACCGGTGACAGCCACTTAGTTGCCTGTCACTACTTTGAAGAAATCTAAACCTCAGGTAAGTTAAAAGATAGTAAAGATAGAAAGATAGTACACTGTGTATCAAGTTGTCAAGTTATGAAGATGGTACGCTGTGTATCAAGTTGTCAAGTTATTTATAGATTGCCTGTTAAAGAGCGAGAGGATCTGATAGCTATGGATTTCAGGATTGTTGAAAGAGTTTTTTCCGAGGATGAAAATTGCCCCACGGTAATGATCGCCAACATTCACAGCACCACCGATATAAAGGCTAACCTGGCCAAGATGGAAGAGATTATAGAGCTTGCGCACCGGAAAAGTGTAAATATCCTGATTTTCCCTGAGCTTAGTGTTACAGGCTATATATGGAAAGCGCCTGAACCGTCAGAAGTGAAAGATTTGCTGCTGGAAGGGGAAAATAAGCGGATCAAGAAATGGCTGGATAATATTAAGGCCAGCCTGACCGATGGTGAAGGCGGCCTGGAATATATCTTTTACGGCAACACCCGTGAAAGGGACGGCAGCCTTTACAACTGCGCTTTTATCCTCAACCAGGGAATAGATTACATGCAGGAAGATTATATATACGCAAAGGTATTCCTGATCCCCAGTGAAAGGCCCTTTTTTGAGCAGGGAACGGATAAACGTCTGAGTATCGATACAAAGTGGGGACGCTTCGGTTTCCTGATCTGTTACGACCTCTGTTTCGTTGAACTGTCACGCCAGTATGCCATTGTTGACCAGGTTGATGCTATCGTTACCCCGGCAGCCTGGCATTCTGAAGCTGTAAGGGAATATGCCCATATGAATACCCGCACCGATCACTATTATGGCTTTTTATGGGACCTGATGAACTCTTCAAAGGCAGCTTACAACCAGGTATGGAGCCTGGGGGCCAACTGGGTGGGGCTGCACCCGAAAAGCG
>SKWE01000129.1 GCA_007129055.1 Syntrophomonadaceae bacterium | reverse complement strand
TGTAATTGCTACACCGGTTAGAAGTTGGGCGGCGCGGTCAGCAAGATTCTGAGCCCTTGACTTCGATGTCTGCGCTTCATTTACAAGCCGCATAATACCTGACAGCTTTGTTTCATCACCGGTGCCCGTAACCTCTATGCGCAGCGATCCTTCGCCATTAATAGTACCCGCAATAACTTCGTCCCCTTCCACTTTCTTAACCGGTCTTGATTCACCGGTAATCATTGATTCGTTAAGATCACTTTTTCCTTTTTGCAGCAAACCATCCACAGGAATGCTTTCGCCCGGTCGAACTAGCACAAGATCGCCTTTCTTTAGCTCGCTTACTGCGACCTTCTCCTCCTCTCCCTGATCAGTGATGCGCGTGGCGGTATCCGGAAGTAGTTTCGCCAGTTCCTTTAATGCGCCCTGCGCCTGGACTATAGAGCGCATTTCAATCCAGTGGCCAAGTAACATAATGGTAACCAGGGTGGCCAGTTCCCACCAAAGAGCTTCGGCTTCGATCATTTGAAGCTGGACTATCCATGAGAACAAAAATGCAACAGTAATAGCCAGGGATATAAGGGTCATCATACCGGGAAGCCTGTCTTTTAATTCCCGCAATGCACCTTGAATAAATACCCATCCACCATAAAAAAAGATTATTGTACCAAGGACCGGAGGGAGCCAGGCCGACCCGAAAAATTCCGGTGCCTGGTAACCAAAAAGAATCTGGATATGTTCAGACCAGAAGACCACGGGCAAAGTCATAATTAAAGATAGCCAAAATTTATCACGGAACATCTCAGGACTGTGTCCGGCGTGTTTATCATGGCCGTTTTGGTGGCCGTTCATGCTTCCCATTATAAATTTCCCCTTCCTTATAAAAACAAATCTTTTTGCCTTTCATTCTCTTCCAGTTTGTGTTTGGCTGGCAGTGCTTTACTCATAGTTCTATTGTTACAATAATATGTTATCACGGCACTTATTAATTGGCAAAATGTTTGTAATTGTATTAGGAAAACAGGAATCCACATTAAAGAGTCCCCGTTTCATTCCGTTTCCTTGATTTATTTTTAAATAAAGGAATTTTTAGATTTGACGTGGAATTCCGATAATGAGCAAGGATTTTACTGGAGGTGGAGAAATGTTTAAAAACCGGGAAATTATTATGAAGCGAGTAGCAGAAATGCCCAAAGGTGAAAAATCACCGTCAAATCGCTACTGGTGCTTAACCTGCAAAATGCTTTTTTCGATGGAGGAACCTGTTTGTCCCTATATGTCCAAAATATGCATTAATACTCCTATCCCCGTGGAACTGGCAGGCCCGGAATCGACAATCAGTCTGGAAAAAATCGGCCTGTTTTATCCAAAAATTCCGCAAAAAATGCTGGCCTTTTTAGCACAGGGCGACCCGAAAGAAATTGCCAGACTGTGGGTCGAAGAATACTTTGATTTTCTTGATCAGTGGAACTTTGCCTATAAGCATGAACCCATGCAGGCCATAAAAAGCTTTATTATCACAATATCAGGTTGTGAAACCGGGCAGAGAATTAGTACCGGTGAAATCACCTTGATCATCACTGACCTGGAGAAAGTATGGAGTCAAGAAAGATTCTTTAGTATCTTAGAGCCTGCCCTGGAACTATTAAAAGAAAAATTAGCGGTAAAGGAGACAATTAAGCTGGACAGCCTTGATATTTTAGGCGACATGGATACTGGTAAGTATTTTTGCCCGATGTGCAGCAAGTTCTTTGAATTCTCGACGCAAAAAGATTCGATCACCTGCCCCCTGATGGCTCAAAAGTGCATGGCAGTTCCAACAAATATCAATAACATCAAGTATAAACTCGATCACCTGATCCGGGTTTACGAATACACCCCGGATATCTACAAGAAAATGTCTGACACTTTAGATGCTCAGCCTGGAGCTAAGGATTATCTGCGAAAAGTCCTGACTGAAGAATGGCTTTTCGAAATTGATGAACAGGCATTGGAGCATGTAAGTAGTCTGTTAGGAGTAAAGGGCTTATAGAAAACCTGTTTATCGGGTTTTAGAAAACTTTCTAAAAATTAAACTAATATTGCCTCCCGGCAAGACCTGTAAAGCGTTATAGTTACTCCGCTGATCACCAGGGTTGAAACAGATTGAAATCTGTAAACCGGTTTAACCAGGGCATCGATTACAATAATTTTGTTGGTTAAATATCCAGTTGAAATTGGGCGGCCAGGAGCAGTTATTATGTGTTTCATTTGTGCTTCAAAATATCCATTCCGGCTAAGTAATATCACATTCCCCCAAATGTAATTATAATTCAAGAAGCCAGCCTTTTCCCTGCATTTTTATACCTGCTTTCATCATTGATAAAAAATTAGACCGCAACAGGTCGCTCATCAGGGCTTTTTTGACAGGCGTCAACCTGAGAAATCCGCCTACAAAACCACTTAAGTACTTCATTGTAATTCTACTTTGATCATCAAACAGCTGGTTTTGCAGGGTGCCCCTTTCAAGGCACTGCAGGATAATTCTTTCAAAAGTACATTCCGGGTGCAGTACTCTTTTTGCTCGTTTAATCATGGACAATGCTTCATTGCTGCAATTTATGGCACAAACACCACATCCCAGGCAGTATTCTTCATTGATTGAAGGTGTTTCACCGGGGCTGGTATCAGCTAAGCTGATCGCATCTATAGGGCAAGTATCTACACAATCACCGCATGAAATACATTTTTCCTTATCGATATGGCTGATGTAGTTCGAAGAGACAACAGAATTAGGATAGCCAAACTTGGTTATTCCAAGCAATGCGTTACAACAGCAACCACAGCAATGGCAAATAAAGAAAACGTTTTTCTGTACGTTGTCCGCTAAAACTATCAATCCATTTTCCCTGGAATAAGACAAGTTTTCCAGGACCATTTCTTTAGGTACTTCGTTTGCCAAACCGTTTTTAATCATCATGTCAGCACCCATATCAAAAGTTGTACAGGTATCCAACTTTATATCACATTTTTTGTCCCCGGTATGATGCTTTTCATGACGGCAGGAACAAAGGCCTACCGCAAACCTAGAGGAGTGCTCAATCAATTCAGATGCCTTTTCATAATCAAGAACTTCCGTAAGTTCACCATTTCGTAAGCT
Source organism: Syntrophomonadaceae bacterium (assembly GCA_007129055.1). Lineage (GTDB taxonomy): Bacteria > Bacillota > Dethiobacteria > DTU022 > DTU022 > SLQM01. The sequence goes on along the minus strand of SKWE01000129.1, from coordinate 3,840 downwards.
TTCTTCGTAAAGCATGGTCCGAAGCGGACCAACTACTCCGCCGTCCCTTAAATTAGTCGTAAAGAATGAGCCATCCTGCAAGTAGTGGTGAAAGAGCTTAGCCATTTTCTTTGAATTTACACTCCCATCAACCCTCATCATCGTAAATTCGAAAATTCCGATAACCATAGGTGATGGAGAATAATGGCTTTCACCATTTATAAACATATCCAACACCAACCCTTTGGAACTCATCTCGCGTAAATGCTTATCCATTACATGTTCTTCTATACCGGTAATTTTTGCAATTCTACGTTTAGACGACATACCATAAGGCATAGTGCAAAATATCTCAGCCTCGGTTTCGGTAAAGATTTCTTTCAAGATTTCGTAAAGCTCTTTGCTCATAGGTGCTCTTGCTTCTAGGCTGTCCAGTTTTTCTCCAACCCGGCCGTAAAGATCTTTCATGGCCATGTGACCCATTACTTGCACCTCCTAAAGTCCATTTTTTTCTCAGCTTTTCTTTTACATGTTTCACTTAATTAAACAGGTATATTACAGAACTACCAGCATCAAGCTCTGTAGTTCATAAATCCCTGCAAAAGCAGAAAATAAGAGCCTGGCAGTTAAGGCAAGTTAGTAATCAAAATCTGCCTAAATGTTCTGTCCTTAAGACAAGCGTGAGCACTATTGCTTTGTAATGGAGGTTTTAATCATTAAATATTACGATGATAATGAATATTTTAAATTGCTACATTATGCATTCCACTTAAAACGCCAAAATCCTGCAAGATGGCAATGAATAAAGCTAAATTTTTCTGTGGATAGCAATTCCTTAGAATGTAGTGGTTAAAGCTTTTGCCAGTCGTGGTATTCCCCGGGAAATATCGTCTAAGGAAGGTTGCGAATAGCAGATTCGCAACTGGTTACTTCCTCCTTCGCCGGCATAAAAAGCTGCCCCAGCCACATATGCAACCCGGGCGTTCTCAATAGCGTGAGATAAAAGCTGCGCTGTGTCAATCCCCGGTGGAAGAGTAACCCAGGTGTAGAAGCCCCCTTCCGGGTTGGTCCAGGTGGTCCCGGTGGGAAAGTGCGAAGCAATCAAATCAATTGTTAACCGGGCTCTTTCAGCAAGCAGATTGACTGTTTTCTTAATTTGCTTTTCAATTAAGCCCCTGCGGCCAAATTCCAGGGCCAGCAGCTGCCCGAGAGAATTTGAGCACTGGTCCATGGCCTGGCGCACCAAGACAGCCCGTTCTATGATCTTGGCCGGGGCATGAATCCAGCCTATCCGGATTCCCGGAGATAGCACTTTGGAGAAAGTACCAAGGTAGATTACCCGCTTGCCTGTATCCAGGGCCTTGAGGGTGGGTATTTCCTCTCCGGTGAAACGGAGTTCACCATAAGCGTTATCTTCAATGATTAAAAACCCGTAGCGGACAGCAAGATCAAGCAATTCCTGCCGCCGCCTGTAAGACATTGTCTGGCCGGAAGGATTCTGGAAAGTGGGAACAGTATACAATAGCTTCGGCAGGGATTCCTGACGCTGAAGCTCATTCAGCAATTCCTCCAGCTTTGCAGTATTAAGTCCTTCTGAATCGACTGGAACAGAATCAAGCCTGATATCGTAAGAAGCGAAGGTGCTCAGCGCACCAAGGTAAGTAGGGGCTTCTACGATAATCCGATCACCACGGTTCAGGAACACCCGTCCGAGAATATCCAGACCCTGCAAAGAACCGCTGGTCACCAGCAGCTCCTCGGCATCTGCCGGCATTCCGAGATGCGACTGTCTCTCAGCCAGATAATCTCGCAGGGCAGAGAAGCCCGGAGTAGGGCTGTATCCGAGCACAGTAGTTGATTCTTCCTCGAACAACTGCCTGGCTACTTCTGCAGCTTCCCCGGGAAGAAACATCTCAGGGGCTGGAAAACCACCGGCAAATGAGATTATATCTGGGCGCTCTGTCAACTTAAACAGCTCTGCCAAGGCGTTACTTCCAGGTTGGCGTGTAAGATCGGAGAAGTAATCTTGAAAGTCCAATAGTTTCCCTCCCCGGCAATTGTGAACCAGTTTAGATAGTTCACTTGAGGATGCTTGAGCCAAGTATAACAATCTTCCGTCTGGACGGTCAACCAAATGTGAAAGGATTCTTACAAAAAGTCAGCATACCCCGTAGCAATAGTATCGAGGCAAGTTCAGATCCCCGGCTTACTCCCCGATAATCTTTACTAATACCCTTTTTCCCCGCTTCCCATCGAATTCGCCATAAAAGATCTGTTCCCAGCGGCCAAAATCCAACCTGCCTCCGGTCACAGCCACTACCACTTCCCTGCCCATCACCGACCGCTTAAGATGCGCATCTGCATTATCCTCATATCCGTTGTGTCGATATTGTGCATGGGGCTTCTCCGGCGCCAGCTTCTCCAACCATACTTCCAGGTCATGATGCAGACCCGCTTCATCATCGTTTATAAAAACACTGGCCGTAATATGCATGGCATTGCACAACAGCAGCCCTTCCTGGATACCACTCTCTTGAAGGACCTGCTCGACCTGGGGGGTGATATTGATAAATTCTCTTCTTTCCCTGGTCTGAAACCACAACTCTTTTCTATGGGATTTCATAACACTTCACATCCTTACTTTAAAGAATATTAATATGCAGGAAAGCTCATTATCTTTTTTAACATTCCCATTCCTCCTCGGCCAGCATCCCTGGGCAGTAGTCGGTAAAACCCCCGGTAAGGATATCAGGTTAAGTATTCGTAAAACCTTATATATTATCCTGCCAAGGAATGAGACTGAATCGGTCAAAGTCATGACTCAGGCTAATAAGTCAGTTTTTATCTCCAACCACCCTTAAATGGTTGAAACTGATCAACCTTTCTTGCTATCATTATAGATATGAAAGATGTAAATCTGAAAGATCAAAAGGAAGCTCAATTTAGCAGGCGTTTTATTCTGCGTGTACTGTTCTATGCTGCTGCAGCCCTAAGCCTGCTGGGTTGTGATCGGCTTATTGGGCTAAATAGTGATGATGTTGAGAAACCAGATGACGAAGAAGCGAAAAGTGCTGCCGAGCCGGTTAAGCCGGAGGCTGAGCCGGCAGCAGAAGAACCCGAAAAACCGGCAGATGATGGATCGGTTCCGAAAAGATTACTAGGCCAAACAGGCGTCGAAGTAAGCATTATTGGTCTTGGCGGTTCCTTTTTAATATCAGAAGCCAGCAGGGCAGAAGAAGCTGAGAAGCTGATCGAGCAGGCTATAGAAGCAGGAATAAACTATATTGATACTGCACCAACCTACAGCTCAAGTGAAGTAAATATCGGCAAGTCTATGCCCCGTCTGCGCAGCAAGGTGTTCCTGGCTACAAAAACAATCGACCGCACATATGACGGGACAATGAGGCTCTTTGAACAAAGCCTGAAACGCCTGCAAACAGATTATATTGACCTGCTGCAGCTGCACGGTTTTCACGGGCAAGGCGACTATGATAAAGCCTTTTCAGACGGTGGCGCCTATAAAGCGCTTGAACAACTTAAAGCAGAGGGGGCTGTCCGCTTTATTGGGATAACAAGCCATAAAAACCCGCAGATCATAAAACAGGCTATCAGTGATTACGAATTCGACTGCGTCCTGGTAACTCTTAACCCTGCCGAACGACATAACCGGGAACAGTCCTTCCTGGAAAAAGTGCTGCCCCTGGCAAATACCAGGGAGATGGGTACTATTGCCATGAAGGTAGCCTCATACGGACGTATTTTTAAAAGTGGTGGAATAGAAAACATGCAGCAGGCGCTCGGCTACACCCTGAGCTTTCCGGTTAGCACGGCTATAATCGGAATATCAAACCAGCAGGAGCT
>SKWE01000144.1 GCA_007129055.1 Syntrophomonadaceae bacterium | reverse complement strand
TGAGGTTGTTGTCAAAAGCGCCGCGATCTATCTCGATCCCTTTTTCAGCGGTAATCTCTGCTGTCAGGTCGAGGGGGAACCCGTACGTATCATAGAGTTTGAAGGCAATATCTCCGGGAAATAGTTTATTGCCCTCTTTCTGCATCTTATCCAGGTAACCATCGAGGATATCCATACCCTGGGCCAGCGTTTCCTGGAATTTTTCTTCTTCCAGCTTAACAATCTGGCGGATATAGTCGTGGCGTTCATTTAGCTGCGGGTAAGTTTCGCCCATGGTTTCGGATACAAGTGAAACTGCATCGGTTAAAAAATTGCCTTTAATACCGAGTAGTTTACCGTAGCGCACCGCCCGCCTTAAGAGTCGCCTTAATACGTAGCCGCGTCCTTCGTTTGAGGGGATTACCCCGTCGGCAATCATGAATGTTGTCCCGCGACTGTGCTCAGTAACAATGCGCAGGGGGACCTGCTGGTCCCTGCGTGATTTATCGGCAATACCGTAAAAATGATCATAGAGCGGTTTAACCATGTCTATTTCATAGAGCGAGTGAACACCCTGCAAAGCCATGGCAACCCTTTCGAGTCCGGCGCCTGTATCGATATTCTTTTGCTTAAGTTCAACCAGCTCGCCCGAGGCTTCCCTGCTGAACTGGGTAAATACCAGGTTCCAGATCTCCAGGTAGCGATCGCAATCGCAGCCTACAGCACAGTCTGGCTTTCCACAGCCTGCCTCTTCTCCAAGGTCGTAATATATTTCAGAGCAGGGCCCGCACGGCCCGAGCCCAATTTCCCAGAAGTTATCTTCTTTTCCCAGGCGGGCGATACGGTCTGCCGGGACTCCAATTTGCTCATTCCAGATTTTGAATGCTTCTTCGTCGTCCTGGTAAATGCTGACCCAGAGACGTTCGATTGGCAGCCGGTAACCGTTTAAAACCAGGTCCCAGGCCCAGGCAATTGCCTCTTCCTTGAAGTAATCTCCAAAGGAAAAGTTGCCGAGCATTTCAAAAAAAGTGGCGTGCCTTCCCGTGTGCCCAACCCGGTCGATATCCGGGGTGCGCACGCATTTCTGGCAGGTGACCACCCGTGGATGGGGCGGCTTCTTTTCGCCTGTGAAATATGGTTTCAAAGGGGCCATTCCTGCCCCGATTAAAAGCAGTGTGGGGTCGTTCTGCGGTATCAGTGAAAAACTGGGTATTACCAGGTGTTCTTTTGAGCTGAAATAGTCCAAAAATAGCTGGCGTATAGTGCTGGATTGCATCCTTTTACCTCCCTTTTCGGTTATGGCAATTATATCTGTTTTGGAGAAGTCGTGTCAACGATGTTTCCCGCTCCACGGGTTGCAGAATCAAAGCCTTTTAGCAGGTTTTCGCTCTCCCTGGCCGGCAGGGTTAAATGTATGATCACCTTATCACTGTAATCGATACCTGCTATGGTTGCGCCCAGGCTTTCGGCAAGCCTGCTGACAGCGCCAAGGTCACTGTAGATTATTTCAAGCTGAAATGTTTTTTGCGGTTCCTTCATGACCAGGTTAGCTTCTTCGACTACCAGGCGGGCACAGTCGCGGTAAGCCCTGGTCAGGCCGCCAATACCCAGCTTTGTTCCGCCAAAATAGCGGGTTCCCACTATTAAGGTGTTCGATACGTTTTTGCCCTGCAGCAGCTGCAGCATTGGTGAACCGGCTGTTCCTGCAGGCTCCCGGTCGTCTGAGGAGCGCTCTATAAGTGTGCTGCCGCTGCCGATACGGTAGGCATAAGTATGGTGCGTAGCATCCGGGTATTCTGAAGCTACAACTTGAAGGGCTTCTTTTGCTTCCTCTTCACTATGCACAGGCATGAGAGAAGCTATAAATCTTGAACCCTGAACATTAAAAGTGATCCGTTTTTGTTTTGTGGGAGCATAATAGGTATGATCTTTAATTGTCATCACCTGTTCGTTTAGTACGTATATTTTGCAGGTTTGACCGGATCATTTTTTCCCTGCCCTGCTCTGTTGGCCTGTAAAATATTTTCCCCTTCAGGCTGTGAGGCAAGTATTCCTGTTCCACGTAGTGATTTGGATAATCGTGGGGGTAGAGGTAACCTTCACCATGGCCCAGCCTCTTAGCGCCCCGGTAACTGCTATCTTTCAGGTGTGCCGGGACAGGCCTGTTTTCTTCATCTTCTACCAGGCGCGTGGCTTCATTTATCGCCAGGTAGGCAGCATTGCTTTTCGGCGCGGAGGCCAGGTAGGTAACAGCCTGGGCCAGGGGAATCCGTCCTTCAGGCAGGCCGATCATCTGCACTGCATTCGCAGCCGAAACAGCCAGGGTTAGAGCATGGGGGTCGGCATTTCCGATATCTTCCGAAGCGCTGATAATTAAGCGCCGGGCAATGAAGAGTGGGTCTTCCCCGCCGCTTAACATGCGGGCCATCCAGTAAAGGGCGGCATCAGGATTTGATCCGCGGATTGACTTGATCAGGGCCGAAGCCATATCATAATGGCTGTCTCCCTGGCGGTCATAGGATAGCAGCCTTTTCTGTAAAGCTTCTGCTGCATCATCGATTGCTATGTGAATAGTTCCCTTTTCTTCTTTGCCTGTAAATAGCGCAGTTTCCAGGGCATTAAGCGCCGCCCTGGCATCGCCGTTAGCCTTTTCAGAAAGGTAATCCAGGGCTTCTTTGTCAACTTGAAGGGAGAGTTTGCCCAGGCCCCTTTCTTTATCATCCAGGGCCCTTCTGAGCAGTTTTCCAATGTCGTCTGCCTGCAGCGCTTCAAAAATAAAAAGGCGGGTTCTGGACAGCAAAGGCCCGTTAAGATAGAAGAAAGGATTTTCTGTTGTAGCCCCGATAAAAATAACCGTTCCCTGTTCGATTGCCGACAGTAAGACGTCCTGCTGGGCCTTGTTAAAGCGGTGAATTTCATCGATAAAGAGAATTGTACGCTGATCATGAAGAGACCAGCTGTCACGAGCCCGGTTGATTATCTCTCTTACTTCCTTAACCCCGCTGGTAACAGCATTAAGCTGAACAAAGTCTGCCCGGGTCTTGACAGATATTATCCTGGCCAGGCTTGTTTTACCTGTTCCAGGCGGACCGTAGAAAATCAGCGACGCCAGTTTATCTGATTCGATCATTTGACGCAGCGGTTTACCTGTACCGAGAATTTTATCCTGGCCAATGAACTGTTCCAGGGTATCCGGGCGCATGCGTTGGGCAAGCGGCCCTTCTTCTTTAATTTTTTTATCCCAGTTAAGGCTTATCAGATCCATTTTATCACCCTATAAAATACACTCCTCTTAACACCGCTCCGGCGCCTAAAAGGAGTGCATCTTTGTGATTACTTGTTGTGCACCGGGTTCAATTCCGGTTTTGTTAAATAATTTAGCTTTCGTCTTCGACAATCCTGTCCACTGCCGCACGGGCAAATTTAAGGTTCAGGTTATCTGCAACGCGCAGGGAGATTGTTGTATCGTCAATCTCTTTAATAACTCCGTGAATACCCCCGATGGTTACGACGCGATCACCCTTTTTGAGGGCTGAAAGCATTTCTTTTCGGGCTTTCTGCTGTTTCTGCTGCGGGCGGATCAGTAAAAAGTAGAATACAACAAACAATAGAATAAGCGGTACAAATGGTCCTAAAGATTCCAGGTTCACTAAACTACACCTCCATACAATTTTCCGAGCCACGGGCTCATTTTTCTGTAATACTCTGCAAAGCGGTTTTCGCTTAAAGCATCCCTTATTTCCTGCATCAACTGTTCCAGGTAATAAAGATTATGATACGTTGTAAGCCTTAAGCCAAGAATTTCTCCTGCGTTAAACAAATGTCTTATGTAAGCCCTGCTGTAGCTTTGACAGACCGGGCAGCTGCAGGCTTCATCAAGCGGAGATAGGTCTGTTGAGTAAATGCTGTTACGGATTGACACGTAGCCCTCCGAGGTCATAACCCTGCCATTGCGGGCAATGCGGGTAGGCAAAACACAATCGAATATGTCAATCCCATACCTAACTCCTTCAAGCAGCGCGTCGGGAGAACCGACGCCCATCAGGTAATGCACTTTATCAACCGGCAGTTCGGGAACTGTGCAGTGCAGGCTTTCATACATTAAATCTTTCGGTTCACCCACACTAAGGCCGCCAATTGCGTAACCATCAAACTCAAGCTCTACAAGTTCTGCTGCAGAACGCCGTCGCAGTTCCTCGTATACCCCGCCCTGGACTATGGCAAAAAGCGCCTGGTTTTCCCGTAAATGAGCCTGTTTTGCACGGCCGGCCCAGAGCGTTGTTCTATTTACGGCAACTTCTACCTCTTCCGGGCTGCAGGGGTATGGCGGACACTGATCGAGAACCATTGATATGTCCGAACCGATCATGTTTTGCAGCCTGGCCACCCTTTCCGGGGTTAAGAAATGGGTTGAACCGTCTATATGCGAGGTAAATGATACCCCTTCATCGCTTAGTTTCCTCATCCCGCCCAGGCTGAAAACCTGGAACCCACCGCTGTCGGTCAATATTGATCCGTTCCAGTTCATAAACTGGTGCAGTCCACCGTGACGGGCGATTACTTCGACTCCGGGCCGTAAAAAGAGATGATAGCAGTTGCTTAAGATCAGCCCGGCGCCTATTTCATTAAGTTCATTTACGGTTATTGCTTTCACAGTGCCGCCTGTTCCCACCGGCATAAAGGCGGGTGTTTGAACCGTTCCACGCGAGGTTTGCAGTTCTCCCCGGCGGGCATCGGTCTGGGGGCACTTTATAGATATTTTAAAGTTAATCGGCATGCTTTTCATCCAACCTATAGCTTATCTTAAGCAAGCAGCACTGTCAACGATTTGGAACTGCTAAATTACCTGCTAAATTATCAACATACAGTCGCCGAAGCTGAAGAAACGATATTCCAGTTCAACTGCTTCACGATAGGTTTCCATGATCAGGTCGTAACCTGCCAGGGCGCTGATCAGCATCAGCAAGGTTGATTTGGGCAGGTGAAAGTTAGTGAGCATTGCATCTACTGCCCTGTACTTAAAGCCGGGGTAGATGTAGAGATCTGTCCACCCTTCCCTGGGTTCAAATCGTCCATCTTCATCCACCACGGTTTCAAGCACCCTGCAGACAGTTGTACCCACGGCGACTATCCTGCTGCCTCTTTCCCTGGTCTCGTTTAGAAGCTTTGCAGTGTCCTGATCAAGAAAGAAGCGTTCAGAGTGCATTACATGCTTCCGGATGTCTTCTTCTTTAACCGGTTGAAAAGTACCGGGGCCGATATGCAGGGTAATATAGGCTAAATTTACACCTTTATCTTTTATCTCGGAAAAGACCTGATCTGTAAAGTGGAACCCTGCCGTAGGAGCAGCAGCCGATCCATCTTTTTCAGCATAGATAGTCTGATACTGTTCCGGGTTATCAAGCTTCCGGGTGATGTATGGGGGCAGAGGAACAATGCCAAGTTTTCCAAGTATTTCTTCAGCAGGAAGATTGGAATCGAAAGCTACTTTTCTTAAGCCTTCACGGTCATAGTCAACGATTGACACTGCAACATCTTTGCCGAGGATCACCCTTGTTCCCGGTTTTAGCTTTTTACCCGGTTTTACCATGGCAACCCAGTTGCCCTCTTCAGCAGGATGCAGCAGCAGTAGTTCTGCCCTGGCTGTTTTACCCTCTATTGTTCCCGTCAGGCGGGCGGGTATTACTTTGGTGTTATTCAGGACCAGCAGGTCGCCCTGATCAAGGTATGCAGGAAAGTGATTGAATGTAGTATGAATTCTTTTCTTTTCGCTGCGCCTTAGCACCAGCATTCTGGAACTGTCGCGCTGCTCGAGGGGTTTTTGGGCAATTAGCCGGGAGGGTAGATGGTAATCGTAATCGCTAAGCCTGCTGTAATCCATTTATGACCTGCTTTCATTATCTATCTGTTTTACCGCCGGAGAAAATTGAATAAAAGGGTAAGAATTATGCTGATTACAATCATGGTAACCAGGGGAAAATAAAAGGTAAAGTTACCGCGCTGAATAAATATATCTCCGGGCAGGCGGCCGAAACCTATCCTGCCAAATATGAGAAAGAGCAGCCCGGTTATGGCAATAATTATTCCACCGATCAACAGTAGTTTTCCAAATGCTTCAAAGTTCGGCAATAATCACACCTCGGATATCTAGCGTTAATCCCAGATTTTCTGCTGGGGATCATCTTTCGGTTTAATCTTCAGATAGCTGTATACTTCGGCTGTAACCATCCTGCCGCGGGCTGTTCTTTTTAACAGTCCAAGCTGCATCAGGTAGGGTTCATAGACATCTTCTAAAGTTTCAGGTTCCTCACTGATACAGGCAGCCAGCGTATCGAGGCCTACAGGCCCACCTTCAAATTTTTCAACCAGGGCCAGCAGCAGGCGGCGATCAATTTCATCAAGACCGCGATGATCAAGCTGCAGCATTTCCAGGGCTTCTCCGGCAACAGATCCGGTAATCACATTGTCTGCCTTAACCTGGGCGTAATCACGGACTCTTTTAAGCAGGCGGTTCGCAATCCGCGGGGTGCCCCTGGAAGCCCGTGCAATAACGGAAGCCCCTTCCTTTTCCACTTTAACATTTAAAATACCGGCAGAACGGTTGATGATTTGCTCAAGTTCCAGTGGAGTATAGAACTCCAGCCGATCTACAACACCGAAACGATCGCGTAAGGGGGATGTAAGAAGGCCCGCACGGACAGTTGCCCCGATCAGGGTAAAGGGTGGCAGATCGAGGCGCAGCGATCTTGCCCCGGGGCCTTTTCCGATAATTATATCCAGGGCATTGTCCTCCATGGCCGGGTAAAGAATCTCTTCTACCGTGCGGCTCAGGCGGTGGATTTCGTCAATAAATAAAACATCGCCGTGGCCCAGGTTGGTAAGAATAGCTGCGAGGTCGCCGGGTCTTTCTATTGCAGGGCCGGCTGTAATCCTGATATTAACGCCCAGTTCCCAGGCGATAATATGGGCCAGGGTTGTTTTTCCAAGCCCGGGGGGGCCATAGAGCAACACGTGATCCAGGGCTT
>SKWE01000160.1 GCA_007129055.1 Syntrophomonadaceae bacterium | reverse complement strand
TTTCCCGGAGATATTGCCTTCAAACTCTATGATACGTACGGGTTCCCCCTCGACCTGACAGCAGAGATTACCGCTGAAAAAGGGATCGAGATAGATCGCGGCGCTTTTGACAACAACCTCAAACAGCAGCAGGATCGCGGACGGGCGGCTGCCCGCGCTGCCGGTGGGGATGAAGTAGTTGAAAAATACAAGGCTGTAGAACAGCTCTCCACAGAATTTACCGGCTACGAAACCCTGGAGCAGGAAGCTAAGCTGCTGCTGGCCTTCGTTGATGGTGAAAATAAAGCCGGGTTTAAAAAAGACGATAAAGTTGAACTGGTCCTTGATCAAACTCCCTTTTATGCCGAGGCAGGAGGGCAGGTTGGAGATACAGGGGTTATAACATCCGGATCAGGGCTTGAAGTTTTAGTAGAAGATACCTTTTACAGTCCCTGGGGCCAGATAATCCATCGCGGCACAGTTAAGGAAGGAAGCGCTGCGGTTGGCGATGCTCTTACGGCAAAAGTGGAAGATTCAAGGCGCAGGGGCATAACCCGCAGCCACACTGCTACGCACCTGCTGCACCGGGCGCTCAGAAACTGCCTCGGTGACCATGTAAACCAGGCCGGCTCACTGGTAGCACCCGATAGACTGCGTTTTGATTTTAATCATTTTGCCGGTTTAACAGCTGAAAATCTGCACTCAATTGAAAAAGAAGTAAACCAGGTTGTGCTCATGAATATGCCGGTTGAAGCCTCGATCACTACCCTGGAAGAGGCAAAAGATATCGGGGCCACTGCTATTTTTGACGACAAATACGAGGCAGATGCGGTGCGGATGATTTCTACCGGTGATTACACCCGCGAGCTGTGCGGGGGCACCCATGTTTCTGCAACAGGTGAAATTGGCCTTTTTAAAATTGTATCGGAAGAAGGAATCGGTTCCGGACTGCGCCGCATTGAGGCATCGGTGGGCATGAACTCATACCGGAAAACAGTTCAGCGAGAGGAAGTTATAGCAAGTATAGCTGATGCGCTTAATACAACCGAGAGCCGTTTACAGGAAAAATTCAATGAGTTTCTGGCAGATAGCAAAAGCCAGGCTAAAGCGTTGAAAGAAATGAAACAGAAAATGGCAGCCTTCGAAGTAAAGGCGCTCCTTGAAGCTGTTGAAGAGGTGGATGGGGCTAAAGTGTTGAGTGCGAAGGTTGCAGCTGACGACATCGATTCACTGCGCCTGGTAATGGATGAGGTTAAGAACAGCATCGACTCTGTTGTAGTTGTCCTCGGTGCAGTTGCCGACGGTAAGGTTATCCTTGTCGGATCTGTCACAAAAGACTTGCTGCAAAGGGGCCTGCAGGCCAATGCCATCATTAAGGAAGTCGCACGCAGGGTTGGCGGCGGTGGCGGTGGAAAGCCAGATCTGGCCCAGGCCGGGGGCAAAGATCCTTCAGCCCTGCCGGAGGCTTTAAAAATAGTAAAGGAACTGGTGCGGGACCAGATTAAGTCAGCCGGGTAAGAAAATATTTTACTGGAGGAACCGTTAATGGAAAACAACAAGCAGGGAAATCACGAAGAAACAGTATTATTCAGGGTGGATGGTGAAGAGGTCGATAACCAGGCCAGGAAAATACTGACCACTGTATACCAGGCGTTGAAAGAAAAGGGCTACAACCCTCTTAACCAGCTGGTAGGCTACCTGGTTTCAGGCGATCCGGCTTACATAACCAGCCATCAAAACGCCCGCAGCCTGATCAGGCAGGTAGAGCGCGATGAACTGCTTGAAGAGATGGTAGGAACCTATCTTGAACTGGCAGAGAAAAACAAGCTATAAAAAGGGGTTTACAGATACAATATGCGAATCATGGGGCTTGATTACGGAGAAAAAAGAATCGGAGTAGCCGTAAGCGATCCCCTTGGCATAACGGCACAGGGCGTATCCACAATCAGCTATACAGATCTGGATGTTGCGCTGCGCGAGATTAAAGCGCTCTGCATTGAATTTGCAATTGAAAAAATAGTCGTCGGCAACCCCTATAACATGGATGGAAGCCGGGGCAGCGCATCTGAAAAAGCTGAGGAGTTTGCCGCAGAACTTCGCCGCTCGTTATCTTTAGATGTTGATTTAATTGATGAGCGGCTAAGCTCTATCAGCGCAGAAAAGGTTCTGCTGGACGGCGATATTTCAAGAAAAAAAAGGCGCAAGGTAAAAGATAAACTGGCTGCAGTTATAATCCTGGAGCAATACCTGGCCCGTATTAACAGATAAGAGGTGTTAAATTATGAGTAATAACGGAGAAGAAAGATCAGATTTAGTGATCCTGGTTGATGAAGAAGGAAACGAGCACGACTTTGCCCTTATAGACCGTTTCCTGGTGGAAACGGAAGAGTACGCTATACTGGTCCCTGTTGCCCAATCAGAAAGCGGTGATAATGGGCAGGCAGCAGGACTGGAAGAGGAAGAAGCTTTCATCTTCAGAATTGATCGTGGTGAAGACGAAGAAGAAGAGTTTTTGGTTGAAGTAGAAGATGAGGCCGAATGGAATACCGTTGCTTCAGTCTGGGAAGAGCGGCTGCAGAGCATGGAATACGATGACGAAGATGACACATTTTAAGAAGGTGTTTTAATTGCTAAGAGGGCTGGTCATTACTATTATTCTGCTCCTGGTTGTTGGCATAGCCGGGTATGCAGTATTTAATAACTATTACAACAGTATGCTGGAACCGGTTGATGAAACTGCTGTAGAACAATATACATTGGTGGAAATACCATCGGGGGCCAGCACAGAAATAATTGCTTATATCCTGGAGGGCGAAAACCTGATTCGGGATGAACGGATATTCAGGCTATACGTTCGCCGCCACAATCTTGGCCAGGGTTTCATGGCAGGCAATTACCGGTTGAGCCCCTCAATGAGCCTGAAGCAGATTGTAGATATCATACAGGCTGGCGAATCATACGCTGAAACACTGTGGTTTACAATACCGGAAGGGTTTACCGTCGAAAATATGGCAATAAGGCTTGAAGAGCAGGGACTGGTAGACGGTGAGAGGTTTCTTGAGTTGTGCCGCCAGGCTTCTGCCGGAACAATTGAAGAGTTTCCCATGCTGGCCGGAGCAGATAATCCTGGTATTGAGTATCAGCTTGAAGGTTACCTGTTTCCCGATACATATGAAGTATATCCTGATGCCGGAGAAGAATATATTATTAATATGATGCTTCGCCGGATGGAACAGGTGCTAAACGAAATAAACTATAATGACCGTATCCGGGAAATGGGCTTATCCTTACACGAATTACTTACTATCGCATCATTAATTGAAAGAGAAACCCGGGTTGACCATGAACGGGAAACAGTTGCCAGCGTCATCTATAACCGCATGGAAATTGGCCAGCGTTTACAAATTGATGCAACTGTTCAATATGTACTGGAAGAACAAAAAGAGTTCTTACTCTATAAAGATCTGGAAATCCTTTCTCCCTATAACACTTACTTGGTAGATGGCTTGCCGCCTGGTCCCATAGCATCTCCTGGCAGGGCATCAATCAGTGCAGCCCTTAACCCTGAACAAACAGATTATTTCTACTATAACTACAAATATGACGGGACCGGGGAACACTACTTTTCCAGGACCTTTGCAGAACATCTACAGAATGTTAACCGTGCCGAAGCCAATATTCAATAAAAATCTTTATTAACAGTCGAATTAGACATGGCAAGATAATGAATAATGTTAAGTAATATTATAAATATTATGCTTGCATTAAATGTTATTAAATGGTAGTATAACTATACCAATCCGATAGCAATATTTATAAAGAAACAAAAGAGGGGTTGCCATGGCAGAAGGCAAAATCGTTTTTGGTCAAAGTGAAATAGGCATATACACCCTTGGTACGTTTTACATTAGGCAAGGCGATGCAATTATCTCTGAAAGCTCGAACCGCTCCAAAAGAATGTGGGAGATTTTTAAATTTCTCCTCTCCAATCGTGAAAAATCTTACTTCCCGGAAGTTATTCTAGAGAAATTATGGCCGGATAATGACTACGCTGATCCTAACCTGGTGATGCGTTCCCAGATTTTCAGGCTCCGCCAGGCCCTTGGTAACGGAGGAGATAAACCATCCCTTGCTGATAATATTATATTTCGCCAGGGTTGTTACAGCTGGGCTGAGAAAACACCTTATTACCTTGATGTAAACGACCTTGAAGCTTCAGTAAGTGAAGCCGGACTCGCAGTTGACGATGATCCGGAAAAAGCAATTAAACTTTACAGGAAAGCGATATCAATTTATAAAGGGACTTACCTGCCAGAACTGTCTTTCAGTGAATGGATAGAACCGCTGCGTTCCTATTACCACGATATCTACCTGGACTGCTTGTTTGATCTGATAAGCTTGTTAAAAGCCAGGCGCGATTACTCGGAAATAGTTAAATTGTGCGAGCAGGCAGCATCAATCGACTATTTCGAAGAAAAAATTCACGTTAAACTAATTGAGGCCTTACTTGCCCAGGATCAAACAACCCGGGCCAGGGCCCACTACAATGAAGTAACTTCAATTTTCTACCGTGAAATGGGCATTAAACCTTCTGAACACATGAAAAACCTTTATCGCCTTGTGGGTTCTGAACCTGGCAGTTTTGAACTCGATCTTTCCACAATCCAGGAAGGTTTGAAAGGTAAAGAGACGGTTAACGGTGCTTATTACTGTGATGCAGAACTTTTCCGCTATTTTTATAACCTGGAACGGGCAAGGGTTGAAAGAAACGGGCAATCTGTTCTATTGGGCTTATTTACCCTTACCACCCCGGGTTTTGTTTTGCCAGATAAGGCAATTTTGAAAGAAGTTATGGAAAACCTGCAAACAGTAATTCTTGAGTCCCTGCGTAAGGGCGACCTGGTTACCCGTTGGAACAGCGCCCAGATATTAATGCTTTTACCCGGTTTAAACCGTGAACAATCGGAAATGGTAATTGCCCGTATTGAAGATAAATTTAACGAGAAATATAACCTTAAAGGCCTGGTCCTGCATAAAAAGGTCGAGTCAATCCTGCCCCTTGAAAGTGAAGCCCAATTCTTCTAAGAATAAGCCACCTATTACCATATTAACAATCCAATCGCAGTGCACTTACATAAATTTCTACATTTATTTCTATTTTTTATCATTTAAATCCAAAAATGTGTAATTCGTAACTGGTTCGTAACGGCAAATCTTTATAATTATAAATGTAAAGTCACAAATTCTATTATAGAGGTATAAAAATGAACCAAAAATCTGCTACAAGCACATTAAAAAAAGGACGCTCTAACGACTTTATTATACGTGTCGAAAGTGGAGAAGGTATTTCGATAAAAGGTAAAGTTGAGCACGTAATAACAGGACAGGTTCAATATTTTTCTGATTTTCTTGAGCTGATTATGCTAATGCAGGGTAAATTGGATGAAAAAAGTTACCCGCAATGTGACACAGAACTTAGAACTTTCAGCCATTCAATTTAGCTACCCGGAGGGCCATATGAGCGATACTAATGAAAAAAACAAAACACAACAGGAAGATTTAGTTTTCTACGTCAGGGTTCAGTATCGCTGCAACTCCAGCTGGCAGGGAACAATCCAGTGGATGGACGGTAAAAAATCAAGCGTCTTCCGCAGCGTATTAGAACTTGGAAACCTGATTAACGATGCCAAGCAGTGCAAAACCTGCAAAAGTGATGGTGATACAAAGCTTAAGAAGTGGGATGAAAAAGAAGAAGTTTCGTAAGAAACGGGGAAAGTAAATGAACAGGAAAGAACGAAACAAAGCTAAAAAAATTCTAAGGCGAAACCTGATTGCCGGGACACTACTTCTCTTTTTACTGGGCCTATCTATTGCCGGCGCCACGGGAGCATGGTTTACAAACGGCTCTATAACTTTGCAAAATTTATTCACCGCTGGAACTGTGGTAATTGATGTAGATGGCGCTGCTACGAATAAATATGACGGAAGCGGAACTATAAACAATGAAACTAATGAAATCGTCCCCGGGGGTTACCTGCAAAAACAATTTACTGTTAATAATGATGGTTCAAAAAGTATCTACATAAGAGCTTACTTCGATGGTTATTGGGATACTGTTAAACACCAAAATAAAGCAACTATTACTGCTGTTTCTGCCACTGTTGATGGTTCTACAGGAATAACAGTTGAAGATAGTGACACTGCATATTTTTATTACCAAAGATCAAATGCTCCAGACTCATATACAGGTTATGGTTCAACTACAGGTTTTACAGACAAAGAATATGGTTTGTCTTCAACAAATATACTGTTTGGCAGCCAGATTGAATATGAAAATAATAATCAAGAAAATCAAAACAATAATGATGGTAACGGAGACGCATGTGCTATAGTTAACCCAATTAATTCATCATCCCCAGGAGACTTTGCACATTATTTTAATCAAAGCCTTTCTAATAGTGATCCAATACCACCATCACTTCCATTCCCCGATGGTTGTAATGTAAGATACTATTTTAAAATCGAACGAGACCAGGATCAGATTGCCGACGGAGATAAATTTACAAGTGCGAATGCAACAGTGCAAAAGTACATACTGTCTGAAAACGGTACATGGACAGGGCCTATTGCTAGTACCACTACTTTTGAAGTAATAATAAATAAGAATTTTGATGAAAACGATAATTTCGATGGCACTTTTAATTTTGAAACCAATGACTATCCTGTATATCATGCATATGTTAAAGGTGGCTCGGGTGGTAATTTATACCCTTATTATCATCCGGCAGATAATCCGGCCTATCCTGATGGAGTTACAAAGGGATGTAATTTAAGGCAGCCTGTAGGTTCTGGCGGTTGGAGTCACATAGTATTCTATTTTTGCGACCCTAAACTTGATCCATCAATCAAGATAAATAAAGAAGTTTCATTTGATGGTGGTGGTAGCTGGAATGTTTATAACCAAGCACCAGGTTATATGTTATCTGATTCAAGCACCATACCCCTGTTCAGATTTCGTGTTGAAAATACAGGTAATGTTAACTTGACTGATATTGTTATAACTGATGATGTTCTTGACTT
>SKWE01000037.1 GCA_007129055.1 Syntrophomonadaceae bacterium | reverse complement strand
TCCTGCGAATAGTGCCCAGCTCTTCAATTAATCCTGTAAACAAGCTTGATCAACCTCCAAATTCTGTTCAGGCAGACTGGCCATTTTCTCCCCTGGGGTAACCAATTAAAAGCATGTCACGGTCGAACTGCTTCATTTCTATATCTTCCACAGACCAGGCCCTGCCCAGATCGTCAATCCCTGTACCGGAAAACGGGGTGGGACTGTTTTTACCTCCGATCAAGAGCGGGGCAATAAAGATATAAAGTTTATCAATTAACGATTCTTCCAACAGGCTGTAGTTAAGGGTTCCCCCGCCTTCTACCAGGACAGTGCTTAGTTCCCTTTCAGCCAACTTTTTCAGCAGGGCACGCAGGTCTACACGTCCTTTCCTGGAAGGGAGATGTAAAACATCCACTCCTCTTTCACCAAGCGCACGGCATTTATCTTCCGGAGCCTCTTCAGTTACTGCTAAAATAGTTGGCGCTGTTGAACTGCTTTCCACCACCTTTGCATCAAGCGGCAGGCGCGCCGTGCTGTCAACAATAACCCGCACGGGATCTTTGCCTCCACCGTCTTCGAACCTGGCGGTCAGCCTGGGGTTGTCCTTTAAAACAGTTTCAATGCCAACCATGATTACATCGCTTTGGTCGCGCATGCGATGAACAAACTGGCGCGCTTTTTCCCCGGTTATCCAGTGCGATTCTCCCGTTTTGGTCGCAATCTTTCCATCAAGGCTCATGGCTACCTTAACCCCAACGAAAGGCAGTCCCGTGGAAACAAACTTGACAAAAACCTCGTTCAGCTTCCTGGCCTTGTTTTCCAGTAAGCCTTCCTTGACTTTGATACCGGCATCGGCAAGCCTTTCCAGCCCACCGCCTGCCACTTTGGGGTTGGGATCACGCATTGCCACAACAACCCTGCTAATGCCGGCCTTGATAATTGCCTCTGTACAGGGGCCGGTACGGCCATGATGGTTGCACGGTTCCAAATTTACATAGAGGGTGGCATCGCGGGCTTTCTCCCCGGCTTTCTTCAGGGCAATAATTTCAGCATGCGGTGTACCGGCAGCTTGATGATAACCGCTGCCAACCACTTCAGACCCCTGGACAATGACAGCTCCAACCATGGGATTAGGGCTGGTACGTCCCCTGCCCTGGCGGCCCAGGTCTAAAGCCATCCACATATATCGCTCGTCGGCATCCAACTAATTTCACCTCGCCAAATAAATAATAGGTAACAATACCATGTTATTTTCAGAACTTATTTCTGCTAAAACAGCACAAATCCTTTTAATAATACCAAGTAGAATTTAGCATGTAATAATTAACCGCTCCGATAATGCAACCAACCGCTATAAAAACAGGTTGGAGTTTATCCAGGTTTTTATAAATGAAAAACCCCACGAGCAAGGCAGCTGCAGGGTCTTTAAGGAAACAGGCCTTTTTTGCACCGCATCTTCTCCCTTCCAGACTATACTGTCGGCTCCGGAATTGCACCGGATCAGCTTTTGGCTCGCGGGCTTTGCTTCTTCCATAAGGTTGAAACATTACCGCCGGTTCGGAATTGAAGGCTTAACCTTCTCACCAGACCCTGAAGATATCGGTTAATTAGAATTATAGCATATTTTAAAGATTTTTCAACTCGCCAATTAAAGTCATACCATCTTTGTCGCCAAATACTGCTGAGCCGGCAACCAGCACTGTTGCGCCCGCTTTAACTATTTCAGGTGCCGTTTCCCTGTTCACTCCTCCATCTACTTCTATTTCGACCTCCAAATTTTTTTCTTTAACCTGTTCTGCTATGTAACGAATTTTTGGCAGGACAGCAGGTATAAAAGCCTGCCCGCCGGCACCGGGATTAACACTCATCACCAGCACCAGGTCCAGGAGGGGCCATACATATTCCAGCACTGAAGCAGGCGTGGCAGGATTAAGGGCAACTCCGGCCAGGGCGCCGTTCTCTTTTATTTTTCGTAAAGCCCGGTCTAAATGAGCCGTGGCTTCGGCCTGGATAGTCAACAGGTTTACACCAGCCTTGATAAATTGCTCTATGTGGTTTTCCGGCTCGCTGACCATCAAGTGGGCATCCATGAAAAGACCAGTCCGGGAACGCAGCGATTTCACTACCACCGGCCCGATAGTAATGGATGGCACAAAATGTCCGTCCATCACATCCAGGTGAGCCCAGTCTGCCCCGTTTTCCTCAATTCTTTTCACTTCCCGGCCCAGATCACTGAAATCAGCGGAAAGCAGCGATGGAGCTACCTTTACTGCCATATTAATAAGCCTCCTGTTTGCTTATTTCATCTAAAAACAACCTGTAATGTTCATAACGCATGGGGTTTATACTTTTTCCAACTTCCTGTTCTACTGCACAGCCAGGTTCACCGGTATGCCTGCAGTTGCGGAAATTACACTTTCCGCGCAGGTTTTCAAAGTCGGGGAAAAACCGGGCCAGTTCATTTTCATCCATTGCCGAAAAATTAAGCCTGCTGAAACCGGGAGTATCAACAACTTTGCCACCGCTGTGCAGGGGCAGCAGTTCAGCAAGACGGGTTGTGTGCCTGCCCCGCTTGATTCTTTCACTTACATCCCCGGTTTGAAGCGATAGTCCCGGTTGTATCGCATTAAGCAGGGAAGATTTTCCTACGCCGGAGGGGCCGGCAAAAACAGAAGTGCAATCTTTTAAACGCCCTGCTATTTCATCTATCCCCATCCTGGTTACGGTACTGCTGCAAATTATTTGATAGGGAAAGGGGTCTGATTTTTGTTTTACATCCTCAATTTCCCGGTCCGTTACCAGGTCTGCCTTGTTCAAGCATAAAAAAGCGGTCATCTCTTCTTTCTCCGCCTGGACAAGCATACGGTTCACGAGCTGCCAGTCGCATTCCGGATCCTTTAAAGACATGACCACTACCAGCTGGTTTATGTTAGCCACCGGTGGCCGCCCGAGGCGATTGAAGCGGGGAAGCCGCTTTTCAATTATAGCCTCATCCGTTCCGTCGCCGGAAACCTGTTCAAGGGGTTTAAAAACAACATTATCACCTACCATTAATGCTTCGCTGCCTTTTTTCAAAGCACCCCTGGCCTGGCAAAAGTATTCCTTTCCCGCCTCATCGCATACGGAAAAAAAACCTCCTGCCGCCCTGATAACTTTCCCTTTATGCAATCAAAACCTCCCTATTCTCCTACCCAAATCTCAATAGACTGACCCGGCCTGACTTCGGTGCCGGGTTCTGGCGCCTGCTCTATAACATGTCCGGCAGAACCGATGGTAAAACGTTTACGCAACACTGGTCTTAATTCATTTTCTTCCAGGTATTCAAGCGCCACCTGCTCGGAATAGCCGACCAGGTCGGCCAGGAGAAATGGGCCCCTGCCCTGACTGACATAGACAACAACTGTATCGCCGGGGGATATTTTGAATGATTCACCAGGCTGCTGACGGTATATCTCTCCTTCGGGGACATCCTCGTTAAAATCTCGCTCTATAATCATGTTCAGGTCAAGCCCCTGAAGCAGTACCTGGGCTTCCCTCTCGGTTCGTCCGATAAGATCGGGGGTTACGATAAATTCCGGCCCCTTGCTTACAAAGAGATCAATCGCCCTATCCTGTTTTACTATTCTCCCGGCCGGGGGGTCAGTTCTGACTACATTGCCAACTGCAATTTCATCGTGATAAATATACGATATATCAGAGTTTGGCATCAAGCCTTCCTCCCTCAGCGCTGCTGAAGCTTCACTCTGGCTCATATCAGTTACATCGGGCACTTCAATGTCGGGAACAAAGACATAGCTGCTTAAGAAGAATATTCCTGTGCCGACCAGAGCGGCCGGTATAAGCAAAAACAGGAAAAGACGCAGAATAATTTTCCGGGCCCTGTGTGGTATGACAACTCGTTTCGGTTCATCCTCTATGGTTCTAACCGGTCTTAAAATATGGTCATCATCTTCCTCATCGCCAACAATGTTAGAAGAACGTGAGGGATTGATCCTTGGCTCACCCTTTTCTTCAGCATAAAAGAGGTCTTCCAAAAACTCTTCAGCGGTCATGTAGCGTTCGGCAGAATCTTTTTGTACCGATTTCAGGATTATCTGGTCGAGCGCATTGGGCAGATCTTCTACCAGGCGCCGCGGTGGAACAATCTGCTCCTGGATATGCTTCATTGCCACTGCAACGGGGCTTTCGCCGTCAAAAGGAACTTTACCGGTAACCATCTCATAGAGTACAATACCCAGTGAATATAGGTCGGATTGTTTTCCGGCCACATCACCGCGGGCCTGCTCCGGCGATATGTATTGAACCGACCCGATTATTTGATCGCCTGCAGTAACAGTAACACCGTCCCCGGCTATGGCAATTCCAAAATCTGTTACCTTTACCTTGCCCTCGCGTGAAAACAGGATGTTTTGCGGTTTGATATCACGATGGACAACGCCCGCTTTATGGGCCTCAGCCAGCGCTTCAGCTATCTGGCGGGCAATCCTTATAGCTTCGTGAGCGGAAAGTCTGCCCTTTTCCCTGATGTATTCTTTTAGATTTTTCCCATCCACGTATTCCATTACCATGAAGTAAGTGCCTTCCTTTTCTCCCACATCGTAGATGTTGACTATGTGCGGGTGTGAAAGGGCAGCTGCTGATTGCGCTTCGCGTTCAAAACGACGTATGAATCCGGCATCACCGGTCATTTGATCTTTAAGCACTTTAACTGCAACAGTTCTTTTAAGCAGCAAATCACGACCACGGTAAACCCGGGCCATACCGCCTTCAGCTACTTTTTCTATCAGTTCATAACGTTCTGCCAATATTTTGCCAATCATTATCCTTGTTGACCCCCTATGTCCGCTGCAATTACAACCGTGATATTATCATGTCCTCCCCTGGCATTGGCCAGCGCTATCAGCGATTCTGCCTGAAGCTGAGGGTCTTTCTGTCCGGTTACAACGGTAAGGATTTCATGATCTTCAACCAGGTTGGTAAGACCGTCTGTACAAAGCAATAGGGCTGAACCCGGTTCGATATCATAATCAATAATATCTATCTGCAGCTCGGAAGATGCACCAAGGGCCCGTGTAAGAACATGACGCTTGGGGTGATTTTTCGCTTCTTCGGGCCTAACCTGGCCCGATTCAATTAGCTGTTCCAACAGGGAATGGTCTCTCGTTAAAAGCTCTATCCGATCACTATTAACCAGGTAAGCCCGGCTGTCTCCTATATGCCCGATTGTTAGGCGGTTACCGCTGAGCAGACCGACAGTTAATGTAGTTCCCATACCGCGTTTGTCAAATGAATTATCTGCTTCAGAAATAACTGACTGGTTAGCCTCTATGATTAAATCTTTTACCAGGTCCTTCGCTTCCCGGTCACTGAGCGGTTTGTCGCGGTTAATACTTTCCCAATATTTTTCTGCTGTAGATACAGCAATTTCGCTGGCCACATTTCCAGCCTGGTGGCCACCCATCCCATCTGCAACAACCAGGAGCGCAAGATCTGAATCCTGTACTGCATAGCAGCTGTCCTCGTTCCTGGAACGTTCTTTACCCTTGTTGGTTACTCCTGTAACATGCAACAGTTATTGACCCCCGTATATAAAAACATAAATTTATTGGAATATATTTATTGCATTTTCCACGTTCAGTATAGCAAATAGGCCCTTCGGAGGCAAGATTTACCCTTTTTTGCGCCAGAGGGCAATAAAAAAGCCATCAAGGTTGTGGCGGTGGGGATACAGGTAGATCCCTTTCTCTTGATCCTGCTTTTCCTGCACCACTGGCGGCAGCAGGGGTAATATATCCTGCAGGACAAAGTTGCTATTGGCGGCCGAGAAAGATTCCAGCACTTCACCTGTTTCTTCCCGCATGGTGGTACAAACAGAATAGAGCAGTTTGCCCCCGGGTGGGAGTATACGGGTTGCTGCATTAAGCAGCTGCAGCTGTTTTTTCTGCAGCCCGGGCAGATCGCTCTCCTGCCTGCGCCACTTTATTTCGGGAAGACGCCTGATAACTCCCAATCCCGAACACGGCGCATCTACCAGGACTGCATCCGGGGGGGTAAGATTACTTTTATCAATGGCTGTGCCGTCGGCCTGAAGCGGGACTATGCTTTCAAGGCCCATTCGCGCGGCTGCTTTTTTAACCAGTTCCAGGCGGTTAGAGCTAAGCTCAACTGCATACACCGTGCCGCGGTCTTCAATCAGCTCTGCCAGGTGGGTGGTTTTTCCCCCCGGCGCGCTGCAAAGATCAACCAGCGTATCTCCCGGCTGCGGTTCTAAAAGGGGTGGCACCAGGGCTGAACTTTCACCCTGGATTGTAAATAGCCCTTCCCTGAAAGAGTCCGATACTGCGGGGTTCTGACCGGGAGCAAGATATATTAAGCCAGGCACTGATCCTGTTTTCTCTAAAATAGAATACCCTTCATGCCCTAACTTTTCAGCAAGCCCGGCGGGACTAATTCTAAGCTTATTCGGCCTGATGGAAAGATGTGGTTTCCTGTTGTTTGCAGCACACCACTGCGCCGCTTCCGGGAAGCTAAAATCGCTCAGGATTCTTTTGATAATCCAACGCGGAAAGCTTTCCGTTAAGGCTAAATAGTCTACCGGGTTATTCTCTTTATCAGGCCAGGGTAAGTTATTGAACTGCCCGGCAAGTTTTCTTAAAAGGGCATTTACGAGGCCGGCTGTGCCGCGATGCCCGTAGCGGTGAGCCAACCGCACTGCCTCGTCAACCACGGCATAATCTGGAATACGCTGCAGGTAAAAAAACTGGTACAGGCCAAGGCGTAATATATTTCTGATTGAAGGAGTTAAACTGTCCAGATCTTTATCCAGGTGAATGGACAGGGCCCAGTCAAGGGTGTTAAGCCGTTGAATTGTTCCTGCTGCAAGCTGGATTGCAAGTGCCCTGTCTTCCAGAGACAGCTTTTTCAACAGCGGTGGCAGGGCCAGGTTCAGGTACGCGCTATCACATTCATACCTGAGCAGAGCCTGCAGGGCTGATTCACGGGCATTTTTAGGGATAATCTTTTTACCGCTCAATTTTCTGGTTCCCCGGCAAGCACCTGGCCTGCCTCAACCCGGTAACCGCAGCAGAATGATCCGGCATCCATCGCTTTTTTACCTGACGGCTGCAGGTTAAG
>SKWE01000086.1 GCA_007129055.1 Syntrophomonadaceae bacterium | reverse complement strand
GGGGCAAGGAAACTTCCTGAGCTGGCCAGGTCGGTTGGTAAGAGTGTTGTTGAGCTGAAAGAGGGTTTGAAGGGCAGCACCGGTTCAGACGATTCAGCTGCATCAGACTCAAAACCGGAAGAGTAGGGGAGCTTAACCTTTAAAGCAGCTTTTTTAGCGGTGAGGGATTTAAGATGGCTCCGGAAATGCCGGGAGGTATTCAGCAGGGTTGAGTAAAAATAAAGACGGCACTATGCCCATACTTGAGCATCTTGCGGAGTTGCGCCTGCGCCTGCTAATAGCAGCAGGCGCTTTGCTTGTAACTGCCATGTTCTGCTTTGCCCATATTGAGCCAATCAGGGGAATTCTAACCGGCCCCCTGGGTAGTATTACCCTGATCTACCTCTCTCCCCCGGAAGCTTTCATGGCTAATATCAGGCTGGCCCTGTTCAGCGGGTTGATTATTTCATCGCCTGTAATCTTTTATCAGCTGCTTGCTTTTGCTTTTCCCGGCCTGACCCGGGGGGAAAAGTTCTTTGTGGTAAGCGTCTTGCTTGGCGCCGCCTTCCTGTTCAGCACGGGTGTGGTTTTCGCTTACTATGTTGTCTTTCCCTTCACCCTCAGGTTCTTTTTACAGTTTGCTTCTGAACAGGTTGAACCGCTATTTGCTGTAAGCGACTATATATCTTTTGCCATATCTTTTCATGTTGCTTTCGGCGTTGTATTTCAACTTCCCCTGCTGACCTGGGCCCTGGGTAAGATCGGACTGCTGTCAACTGCTTTTTTAAGGCGGCACAGGAAGATTGCTCTTTTAATTATGCTCATTCTTTCTTCGGTCATAACCCCGCCGGATATTATTTCCCAGGTAATCCTGGTCTTACCGCTCTTGCTGCTCTATGAGATAGGGATTATCATGGTTATGATCAGTGAAAAGAAACGTTTGAAAATGTTGGCTGAAGAAGAACAGTAATAAATGGAGGCCAAAATTGGACGAAGCAAAGAACAAAGCTAAACTTTGCGGTGGAGCGATAATCCTGGCCGGGGGAGATAGTAAACGCCTGGGCAGGCCCAAGGCGCTGCTTGAGTTTGGCGATCAAACATTGATCGAGATGATTATAGCCCAGCTCAGCGGCTGTTTCGAAGAGTTAACGCTTATCACTGACAGGCCTGAGCTTTACCAGGGACTGCCGGTAAAAATAACCGGTGATATTTTAAAACAGAAAGAAAAAAGCCCCCTGCGCGGCATTCATGCGGGCTTAAGTTTTTCTGACCGGCCCTGGCAGTTTGTTGTTGCCTGCGACATGCCTTTCTTGAACCTCGATTTTATCAGGCATATGGCTGCTTATGCCCCCGATTATGACGCAGTTGTGCCCAGGGTGGGCGATTATTATCAACCGCTGCACGCCTTTTACAGCCGTTCATGCATCGCGATTATAGAAAAACAGGTTAAAGCAGGAAAGAACAAGGTGATTGACTTTTACCGGCATCTTCATGTCAAGTATATCGGTGAGGAAGAGATAAACCGTTTTAACAAGCAGCAGGAACTATTTTTAAATATCAACACCTGGGAAGATTACCAGAAGGCGCTTGATTTAATGAGCGAAAGAATAAAAACTGGATAAAATGGAGGAGATTAATTCGATGAAAATGCCCGATTATGTAGGACCGATGGCTTTTGGCCTAAAGATGGGAGTTATAGTCCCTGGGATGGATATCATTGAAACAGTATCCGATCCACTCAAAAAATGTCACGGTGACGGTTTGCTGGGTAGCGGTGACGTTATCTGTATAACCGAATCTATTGTTGCCCGGGCCCAGAACAACTATGTAACTGTAGATGATATTGCCTGGGAAATAAAAGAGAAGCTGAATTTGAAAGATGACAGCAGGGTTGCAGTTGTTTTTCCTATTGCCAGCAGAAACCGTTTTTCCATGATCATGAAAGGAATAGCCAGATCTGTGCCACGCGGTGAAGTATTAGTGCAAATGTCATTTCCGGACGACGAAGTTGGAAACCAGGTGATCGATGAAGGTTTCGTAGAACAGCTGGGCAAAGATCTGATTAGTCTTGATGACCTGGACGGCAACAGTTTTAAACACCCCGTGACAGGTGTAGACTATATCAATTTATACAGGGAAGTCATTGAAGAGGAAGGGGCAAAAGCTAACCTTATCTTATGCAATGATCCCCTGCAGGTTTTAAGCTACAAGCCTGACGGAGTTATCGCCGCCGATATTCACACCCGTTTTGAAACAAAGGAAGCGATTAAAGCAGAGTTCAGTAACTGCATAACTTTAGATGATATTTGCAGTGAGGGCGAGTCCTACTCTGAGTGGGGACTTTTGGGCAGCAACATGTCTTCCGGGGAAAGGCTTAAGCTGGCGCCCAGGGAAGGGCAGCAGGTTGTGAACCAGCTGCGGGACAAGCTAAAAGATGAGCTGGGCATTGATGTCCAGGTTATGATTTACGGGGACGGAGCATACCTTGATCCCTCCAGCGGCATTTACGAACTGGCCGATCCCAGGGCAGCTTTTGCCGTAACAGATGGCCTGAATTGCTATCGTGAAGGGTTCAAGTATAAATTCCTGGCCGACCAATGTTTCCATGAAGAGAAAAAGAGTATTGAAGAGATAGAAGCTTTCCTTGCTGACGAAAGCCGCAAGGGCTTATCCGAAGACTGTATAGACAAGGAGGGGACCACCCCCAGGCGCATGGAGGATGTGCTTGCCAGCCTGGCCGACCTGGTTAGCGGTTCAGCGGATGCCGGAACCCCCGTTGTGATAGTTAAGGGATTTTTCGGCTAAATGATAAGCGGTATATAAATACTGAGATGAAGAGAAAAAGAGCGGCTGCTGCCGGAAGATAATCCCCGTAACGGGTATAGGCAGTGGCCCTTTTTGTTAAGTTAAAATCATATAAAATTGTATCAACTACACTTTTATCGCTGCGGAAAAGCTCCTGCCCCAGGTGATCAAAGGAAATTGTAATCCCGCTGTTCGCCACCTGCGTTACACCAACTCCCGTTTCGGCAGCCCTGATCGCTGCCGCCTGGGCATGCAGCTCCAGGCCTATCGATTCCCCGAACCAGGCATCGTTGGTTAAAACAAAGATATGACGCGCCCCCTTCTCTACAAACAGGCGGGTGTGATCGCCGAAATACGATTCAAAGCAGACTACCCCGGCCAGTGGAATGCCGTCCAGCTCAAAGATAGTCAACTCTTCGCCCGCGCTGTAGCTTCCCAGCAGAAGATCAAGCTGCAGCAGCCTGTTCAACAGCTCTTCCATGGGGAAAAATTCAACGAAGGGAACCAGGCGGTGCTTGTGGTAAGCAGTTAGTTCATCTTCACCGCTATCAAGCAGAACAATTGAATTAAAGAGTTTATCTTCCTCCCGAATGCGGGCCCCGTAAAGGAAGCTAACCCCGTATTCAGCGGCCAGCTCCTGCAGCTCGACCGGGTGTTTCCTGCCCCTGTTGAAATCCAGGTCGACAACTGTCTCAGGCCAGGCTACCAGGTCCAGGCCAGGGTTCTCCTGCAGGGCGGTCCTACTCAAATCCAGGTAACTGTTAAGAACGTTTTCGCGCCCCTCAGCAACCACCAACTCCGGGCTGATGTTGCCCTGGATTAAGGCAACTTTAAGCTTTTCATCTTTCCCATCAGTACTGGCCAGGTTGGGCAAAAAGAGGCCGGCAAAAAAGATCGCTACGAATACTATAGAAACCAGGTAGAGCTCTTTAGGGCGCAACTTTTCTTTTACAGCCAGGGCAATGATCGCCTGGAATAATACAATTAAAAAGGCAAGCCCCCAGTAGCCATAGAGCGAGCTGATGTTAAGAATATAGGGGTACTGCCACTGGCTGTAGCCAATATAGCCCACGTTATAACCCATAAAGCCAACAGACCTTAAATATTCGGTAAGCAGCCAGGTAGAAGGCAGGGCCAGGGCGCTGAACCAGGCCCTGTTAAGGCGAAATGCAAAGGACGCAGCCAGGGCAAAAAAGCCGTGGAATAAACTGATATAGATCACCATGGCGGCCATGGCTGCCAAGGCCAGGGTTGTCGGCAGGTAGGGGAATAGAACATTGGCCAGGTAGAGGTTTAAATACAAGTGCAGCGGTAACCCGAAAACAACTCCGGCCAGGAAAGCGCGTTTCGGGTTAAGGTCTACCAGCGAGATAAAAAAAGGCAAAAGGGCAAACCAGGCCAAATAACCCTGCTCAAAAGGGGGAAAGGCTGCAATCAGCAGCACTCCCGACAAAAGGGCAGGAATTATAAAGCGGCCTTCACATACTCCATTCTGTACATCGTTTCCTTTGATCATTGCCAGAAAAGCTCACTCCCATTAACCTGAACCTGGTTTATTCAAAAACTGTTACTTTACCAGCTTCTGCGTGCAGTATGTTTTACAGCTTAGTTTATTAATATTTTCTATCTTTACTCTACCACAGCTGAGCGCACCTTAAAACCCAACTATGTTAGCGGAGAAGAATCGAGCGCGCCAGGGCTGTGGACCTTCTGCCGGAGCTGTCTCGCCAGCAACTCCTGCCTGCTTTGCCCCTGCGAGTCTTGACCGGTTTGCGCCGGAATGGTATAAATAATTAAGTTAATAGTTACCATGGTAAAATATTTAGCGCATAAAGTAAAAGCAGGGGAGATGGCCGCTATAAACAGCGAAAGCTTAATAGAATACATAAAAGAACTGGATACAGTATTTAGCCGCCTGATTTACAGGGTCCGGGTTTTGCATAACCGCTATACGGTAGATGAAATTACCGATACCCAGTATGTTGTCCTGCGTGCCCTGCGCAAAGCGCCCTGCAACACTTCCTTCCTGGCTCACATGCTTGGCGTAACGCTCAGTGCCGTTACTGCCTTAATTAACCGCCTGCACCGCATGGAGTTGGTGACCAGGGAGCGCCAGGAAAAAGACCGACGCCAGGTTTGGATATCCATCACCCCCAAGGGCTTGCAGGTATTAAAAGATGTTGAAGAAAGACGAAACCTGCTCCTCGCCGTTTACCTTTCCCGTGTCCCGGAAGAAGAAAGGGAACAGCTCCTCGAACTGCTCAAAAAAGCGGTTAACCTCTTTGACCAGGAAGATATACTGGAAGAAGACATAATTAAATCTTAACTGGCCGAGGCCAGGCTGGTTGATAAAGATCTTGATCAAGCCTGGATCATTGAACGCGGTTTACAGCTTAGTTTTCAGCGAAAATTAGCGATAAATAGTATATCAGGGAGATAAACCACCTAGAGGGTAATTGTTATTTGGAATAAAGGACAGGTTTCATTAACCACCTGCTTTATATAATGGTTTAACCCTGGCTCAAAGTAAACGCTTAAGGGCAAATAAAATATATAGAGGGAGGTTTAGCAAGCCTTCTTCACCTTTTAAATTTGCAAGAGATGTTCTGACCGCGATTTCCGGATTATACTTTTTCCTGTACTCTGCCAGGCTGCGAGATCTCAGATTTGTGGAAGCCTTAACTTCCAAAGGTATAATCTGCTCCTCGATCTGGATTAGAAAATCAACCTCCGCCTGATTGCCCGATCTCCAATAATAAGGGATGTCACCATTGATACCGATCAGTTCATTAAGCACATAATTTTCGACCAGTGCACCTTTAAATTCACTGTATGCCGTTGATTTTTCCAAGATTACAGTTGTCGGTAAGCGTGCTATTCTTCTAAGCAAACCAATGTCGGCCATGTAAAGTTTGAAATGGCTTCTATCTGCATAAGCGGAAAGAGGCATGGCCGGTTTTTCCACCTTACAAACTTTGTGGGCAATGCCGGCACCTATTAACCATTCGAGTGCATCTTCCAGGTCTCTTGATCTGGCACCCGGTTTAACCCGGCCATAAATGAACTTCCCATTTTCCCTGGCCAGCTGGTCTGGTATGCTCTTGAAAATCAATGATAGTTTGGGATAATAATCTTTAGCCGGTGCATATTTGGCAAAATCAAGTTCATAAGCATTAATAATGGCATCCTGGGCCGCTTCAACAACGCTTATATCTTTATACTCAAGCCATCTGGCAACAACCTCCGGCATGCCTCCTGTCAGGAAATAAGATTTAAGGATAGAGCTTAACTTGTCAGTAAAAATCTTCTGCAGGGGTGAATCTCCATCAATCTCTTTTATATAACTGATTAAATCTTCTTCACCCTGGGCCAGTAAAAACTCTTCGAAGTTCATAGGCCTGAGAGTTAGAAAATCAACCTTGCCGACAGGAAAAGATGATGGTTTAGCAAGGTGAATTCCAAGTAAAGAGCCGGCACAGGCCAGGTGATAATCAGGTGTTTTTTCATAAAAATATTTTAAGAATGTTAACGCCCTTGGGCAGAACTGAATTTCATCGAAAACAATCAGTGTAGATGCCGGTTTGATACTGCTGCCCTGCAGTAATCCTAATTCGGTTATAATACGCTCAGGCTCAAGATT
Source organism: Syntrophomonadaceae bacterium (assembly GCA_007129055.1). Lineage (GTDB taxonomy): Bacteria > Bacillota > Dethiobacteria > DTU022 > DTU022 > SLQM01. The sequence continues at coordinate 732 of SKWE01000086.1, read as the reverse complement.
GCGTTCAAAAAGCTCAGAGAGTGCCGGGGTGTCTTCAAAATTAAAGTATGCCAGGTCCCGGTAATTCAGGGCAGCAAACTCTTGCAGTAAATAGGTCTTACCACATTGGCGAATTCCCTGTATAATTAACGGTTTTCTATAGCGATTTTCTTTCCACTTAACTAAATCACTCATCAGTAAGCGCTGCATTAGTCCCACATCCATTTTAAGTATATATTATGTGCATATGAACACATAATATATAGATATTATAGACCAATATGCCACTTAAAACAACCCTTACGCGACCTGCATAGATTATTTAGTATTGAAAACATAGAGATAAATAGAAGGTTAACCGGGATTAAATTCCGGGCAAGAGGATTGTTCCCCTGCCCGGAATTATGATTTATTCAGCTTTTTCAACGCTCTCTGCCGCAGTTTCCCCTTCAGTTCTGTCCTTTTTCCTGTTTTTCAGTTTTCTTACCAAAAGCCAGATCAGCGCCACAAAGATCCCCACCAGGATCAGAACCGGGATCAGGGCTACGAAAGCCAAAACAATAAAGGAAACTGCGCTCAAAACAACATTTATACTGCCTGTAAAGGCCTGCACAATTCTTTGCCCCAGATTATGAAAGGGGTTTGGTGAAATTGTGCCGGTAGGAATGGTTTCTTCCCGCAGGGAAAGGTAAATTGTAGAGAAAGAAACCTGATCTGTAAGATAAGTCAGCTGGGCGCTCATCGATTCTATTT
>SKWE01000178.1 GCA_007129055.1 Syntrophomonadaceae bacterium | reverse complement strand
GATCGCTGATGGGGGCCTTCAGCAGGGTCACCTGTAAGGAACCGAGTCTGAAGCCCGGGCGGGTTCGCCAAATGGATGAAGCATATTTCCGCAGGGTTGCTGCAGTTGAGTTTGCTGTTAAGCATGATGATGGGAAAGACCCACGGGGGCTTAGCAAGGCCGAAGTGGTCCTGGTTGGTATATCCCGGACTTCAAAAACACCTTTAAGCATGTATCTTGCCCACCAGGGAATTATGGTTGCCAACCTCCCATTGGTTCCTGAGGTTGAACCGCCTGAAGAGCTATACTGGATTGATCCCGCTAAAATTATTGGCCTGGTTATTGACCCTAACCAACTGAGAGAGATTCGACAGGAACGCCTTAAAGCGTTAGGTCTTGACGATAGTGCCAACTATGTTTCCGTGGAACGGATAGAAGAAGAGCTTGTATATGCTCGCAGGATCATGAAAAAAATTGGCTGCACAGTTTTTGATGTTTCCAACAAAGCGGTAGAAGAAGTGGCAAATAGAATTATTCAGCTGGTTAAGGGAGGCCAGGCATCTTGAATTCCGGAAAATTTATTTACCCTTTTCAAAAAGGCGATAAATCAATGAAGAGCCTGCTTGGTGGAAAAGGCGCTAACCTGGCAGAAATGGCCCGCATTGGCCTGCCTGTTCCCCCGGGCTTCATTGTAACCACAGAGGCTTGCAATCTCTACTTTGAAAAAGGAGAGAGCCTTTGGCCGGAACTAAAGAATGAGGTAAAAGAAAATCTGGCCCTGTTGGAACAACAGACCGGAAAAGAATTTGGCGGGGAGAACCCGCTTCTTTTATCTGTCCGTTCAGGAGCCGTGGTCTCCATGCCCGGTATGATGGATACAGTTTTAAACCTGGGGTTGAACCAGGAGACAGTTGAACACCTGGCCCGTGAAGCCGGTTCCCGGCGTTTTGCCCTCGATTGTTACCGCCGTTTTATACAAATGTTTTCAGATGTGGTTTTAAAGGTTGATCATTACAGTTTTGATAATATTCTTACCGAGTCCAGGCAGCGTAATAAAGTACGCACTGATGCCGAGTTGACAGAAGATGACCTGGAAAAGATTGTATTTAATTTTCTGGACCTGGTATTAAGGGAAACAGGTAGCGAATTCCCCCAGGAGCCCTTTGAACAGCTATTCTTAGCTGTTGAAGCTGTTTTTATGTCCTGGAATACCGATCGGGCCGTGATATACAGAAAGGCAAACAAGATACCTGATGACCTTGGCACTGCAGTAAATGTGCAGGCCATGGTTTTTGGCAACCTGGGGTATGACAGTGGGACCGGGGTGGCTTTTACAAGAAATCCCTCGACCGGGGAGCCAAAGCTTTACGGGGAATACCTGCTTAATGCGCAGGGTGAAGACGTGGTAGCCGGAACACGTACACCCCGTCCACTTGACGAGCTAAAAACCGATATGCCTGAAGTTTACCTCCAGTTTACTGAAACCTGCGCCACCTTAGAAAAGCATTACCGCGATATGCAGGATATAGAATTTACAATCGAAAAGGGTGTACTATACATGCTGCAAACCAGGACTGGCAAAAGAACCACATCTGCCGCCCTGCGTGTCGCAGTGGATATGGTCAATGAAGGTTTGATTAACAAGGACGAAGCCTTGCTGAGGATTGAGCCGGACCAACTGGAACAGCTTTTGCACTGTCGAATAGATCCGGATGCTGAAAAAAAGGTAATTGCCAAAGGGCTTCCGGCTTCGCCCGGGGCTGCGTCCGGTAAAGTTGTTTTTAGCGCTGACAGGGCACAGGAAATAGCTCTCCAGGGAGAAGATAAAGTACTGCTTGTCCGTCCTGAAACCACACCCGATGACATACATGGAATTATCGCTGCTGAAGGCATACTGACCAGCCGCGGCGGCATGACCAGCCATGCTGCAGTTGTTGCGCGAGGTATGGGTAAGCCCTGTGTCTGTGGCTGTGAAGAGCTGAAAATTGATCTGGCAAAAGGACTTTTCTACATAGGCGGTGTGGAATACAGGGAAGGGGAAGTGCTTTCTATTGATGGTAGCAGCGGTCAGGTTATCCTGGGGGAAGCGCCCCTGATTGAACCCCAGTTTTCGGAAGAATTTCATGAAATATTAAAGTGGGCTGATAAAGCAAGGCGATTAAAAGTGCGTGCCAATGCCGACAACCCGGAAGATGCCAGGCGCGCAGTAGAGATGGGAGCTGAAGGGATAGGCTTGTGCCGGACAGAGCATATGTTTATGGCGGCGGATCGTGTTCCGGTGGTGCAAAAAATGATTTTGGCCCAGAATCTTGAAGACAGGGAAGCAGCTTTAAAAGAACTGCTGCCCATGCAGAAAGAAGACTTTAAAGGTATCCTGAAGGAAATGCAGGGCAAACCTGTTACCATTCGTTTACTTGATCCACCCCTGCATGAATTTTTACCCGACCGGGAAGAGCTTTTACTGGAGGTAGATCGCCTGCAAAGAGAAGGCGGCAGCGAAGAGCTTCTGAGGGAAAAAGAAGCCCTTCTGCAAAAGGTGCAGTCATTATCTGAATTTAATCCCATGCTTGGGCACCGCGGCTGCCGACTTGGACTTGTCTATCCGGAAATCTACAGGATGCAGGTGAAGGCAATATTTTTTGCTGCTTTCGAACTGATAGATAAAGGAGTAGCAGTGGAAGATGTGTTACCGGAAATCATGATCCCCCTGGTTGGACACAGGGAAGAGATGGTGGCAATGAAGCAGCTGGTTGACCAGACAGCAGGAGAGCTGTTTAGCGAAATAGGAAAGAAAATTGATTACCAGGTGGGGACTATGATTGAGCTTCCTCGGGCCTGCCTTGTAGCCGATCAACTTGCCGGGTCCGCTGCCTTCTTTTCTTTTGGAACAAACGATCTTACCCAGACTACCCTTGGCTACAGCCGGGATGATTCTGAGGGTAAATTCCTGCCTTTTTATCTGCAGCAAAAACTGCTCAAGGCCAACCCTTTCGCTGAGCTTGATCTTGATGGTGTGGGCAGCCTGATCAGGACTGCCATAGAAAAAGGGCTTTCAATACGGCCTGACCTGAAAATCGGAGTATGTGGAGAGCACGGCGGCGACCCCGCTTCCATTGATTTCTTTAACCAAATTGGGCTTCAGTATATAAGTTGTTCTCCTTACCGTTTACCGGTTGCCCGCCTGGCAGCGGCAAGGGCAGAGCTTTCAGTAAAGAATAGTAAAAAGATTTAATCTTAAAATTGTCTGTTTATATAAACAGGAGAACGCCATTTAATGGCGAATAAGGAATAAGTTAAAAATGTCGCAAGGAGTGATCTAATTGACCCAACATAGTAACCATGATTTGGCTTTAGAAAGTATTCACCCACCCTGTCAGTCTGCCTGTCCTGTTCACCAGGGTGTCCGTGATTATTTGCTGGCTATAGCTACCGGTGATTTTGACCAGGCGCTGGCGATAATCAAAGAAACCAATCCGCTGCCTTTTGTCTGCGGAACTATCTGTGCGCATCACTGCGAAGATGAATGCCGTCGTAATGATGTTGATAAACCGCCCTCAATTCGCGGCTTAAAACGTTTTGCTGTTGAAAATGGCAAAGCGAAGGTGCTTCCCCTGCCTGACGGTCCCGATCTCAAAGGCAAAATTGCAATAATCGGGGCTGGTCCTGCCGGGTTAACTGCTGCCTTCGATCTCGCCCGCAGGGGCGCTGAAGTTACCGTATTTGAGCGCGAGGAAGCAGCCGGCGGCGCTGTTCGCCACTACATACCTCTTTATCGGTTGCCTGATGAAGCCATTGATCAGGATATTGATGAAATTGCAGAGCAGGGTGTGGAGTTTAAATATGGCGTAGAACTGGGTAAAGATATTACGATTGAACAACTTGAAAGTGAAGGTTACAAAGCTGTTATCCTGGCGCTTGGCCTTCCTGTCAGCCGTGGGTTAAATATCCCGGGAACCGAAGGCGATGGTGTATTATATGCCCTACCTTTCTTAAAAGCGGTGAAGCGCGAAGGGTTCAAGTTTGAGGGCAGTCCCTCTGTTGCTGTTATCGGTGGTGGTAACGTGGCCATGGATGTCGCCCGCTCAGCACTGAGGGCAGGAGCTTCGAAAGTTAAACTGGCCTGCCTGGAATGTGATGATGAAATGCCTGCCTTCGAATGGGAAATTGAAGAAGCGAAGGAAGAGGGTGTAGAATTTAATACTTCCTGGGGCCCGCATGCTATTGCCAGGGAAGGTGGAAAAGTAAAAGGCCTTGAAGTTGTAGAGTGTACATGTGTTTTTGATCCCGATGGGCGTTTCAATCCAACCCTGAATGAAGAGAACAAGAAAATGCTCGATGCCGACATAATTATTTATGCCATCGGCCAGGGAGGAGACCCTGAACCGCTGCGTAATGAAATTGAACTAAATGAACGCGGCCAGGTTGTTTTCAATCCAAATAAAATGACAACCAGCAGGGAAGGGGTCTTTAGCTGTGGCGAAATGATCACCGGCCCTGGCTCGGCGGTCCAGGCTATGGGCAACGGTCGTCTTGCTGCCCAGGCAGCTGCGGCCTACCTGAAGGGTACAGATTTTGACACTGCCAGGGTTGAGTATGAGAAGAAACCGGTTCTCGATAAATTAGACGAAAAGGTAGCAGGAGAAATTGGGCAGATGGAGCGCTATCCAATTCCCATGATTTCTCCCGAGGAAAGAGTCCGCCACTTCAAGCAGGCTGAACTCGGTTATACCGTAGAAACGGCTGTCTGTGAAGCGCGTCGCTGCCTGACCTGCGCAGCAGGGGCTCAGCAGGATGAGGAGTTATGCGTACACTGCCTGACCTGTGTGCGTATCTGTCCATATGATGTCCCGGTTGTCAATGCTGACGGCAAGGTTACCGTGCGCAATGAACAGTGCCAGGCCTGCGGACTTTGCTTGAGTTTCTGCCCGGTTTATGCTATTAAATTCCGTGCTCCCTACGTGCAGGATGCAATAAATGCTATTGAACCTGCGGTTGAAAAGTTGCTGGCCAGGCGTAACGGAGAACCTGCAGTGTTGGCAATAACCTGTTCATACGGGGCTTTTGCTATGCCGGAGTTTGTAAATAAAGAATGGAAGAATATTGAGGTTGTAAGATACCCCTGTGTTGGCAAACTTGACACATCTCATCTGCTGAAAGCTTTAGAATGTGGTGCTGACAAAGTGGCTGTTGTAGGTTGCAGCGAAAGCGACAGGTTCGAGTGCCAGTACAAGGATGTATCTTACTGGTCAGGTAAAAAAGTTACTCATACCGGTGATCTCCTTGAAATGCTTGGTATGGAAAGAGAAGTTATAGGTTATACTGAACTGGCCGGCGATCAGTTGGACAAATTTGAAGAAGCTGTTGCTGATGCGCTAAAAAAACCGGAACCTGAAGAAGAAGCTTAAACAATACCGATTGTAGTTAGTTTATCCATAAAAGATGGAGCTGTCCTGGTAATCACTCTCTGGACAGCTCCTTGTCTCTTTAAAGGATAAGGGGCTGTGTCATGCGTGGGGGCAATGTTATTCAAATAATTGCCCTGAAAAAAATTATTAATAAAAAGGTGTTATTTATGGCTCAAGGCATACCGGAAGAAATAGTTGATGAAATCAGGCAAAGGACTGACCTGGTGGGTCTTGCCGGTGAGTACCTGAAATTGGATAGACGGGGTAAAAATATGGTAGGTTTATGCCCCTTCCATAATGAAAAGACTCCTTCTTTCACGGTATCTCCTGAAAAGCAGCTTTTTCATTGTTTTGGTTGTGGTGCTTCCGGTAATGCTTTTAGCCTGATAATGCAGCTGGAAAATATGAATTTTCCTGAAGCTGCGAGATTCCTTGCGGGAAGAGCGGGCATAAGGATTCCTGAAGAACGTAAAGTAAAAACTGACGCCGATAATTTAAAAGAAAAAATCTACAAACTGAATATGTTAGCACTGAAGTTTTATGCATATCAGCTGCATAACAGTAAAAATGGGAAAAAGGCGTTGGATTATTTAATAAAAAGAGGAATTAAGCATGAGATCATAGAAATGTTTAAACTGGGTTATGCACCGGCTGATTGGACGGGCTTTTTTAATTATGCCAAAAAGAAAGGCGCTGACCCGGAGCTAATTGTAAAAGCCGGTCTTGCTTCATCCGGCAGAGACAGCAGTTACTACGACCGCTTCAGGGATCGGGTTATATTCCCTATCAGTGGTATAAGTGGTAAAGTAATCGGCTTTGGTGGAAGAACGCTTTCTGATCATGAAAAAGGCGGGCCAAAGTACCTGAATTCACCTGAGACGATGGTCTTTGATAAAAGCAAAACACTTTATGGGTTGAACTTAGGCCGTGACGAAATAAGACGTCAAAAAAGGGCTGTAGTTGTAGAAGGATACACAGATGTATTATCAGCTTACCAGGCAGGAATCAGGAATGTTGTGGCCTCACTGGGAACCGCTCTTACTGAAGACCAGGCACGTCTTTTGCGGCATCAGGCTGAAACAGTTATTACTGCCTATGATTCAGACACAGCTGGAGCAGCAGCCACCTGGAGAGGGCTGGCCATACTGCAGTCTACCGGATGCCTGGTACAGGTTGCGGAGCTGCCCGAAGGAGATGACCCTGATAGTTTTATAAGCCGGGAGGGTGCAGAAGCTTTTACTGCCCTGGTTGATACTGCCAGGCCGCTCATGGAATACAGGCTTGAAAAGTTGAAGACAAGTTTTAACCTTGGCTCAGACAAGGGCAGGATAAATTATTTAGATGAGCTTATGCCTTTTCTGATGGCTGCGGTGAACCAGGTTGAACAGGATTATTACCTTAGAAAAGCCGCTGAAGAGCTAAATGTTGACGAAGAAGCGCTACGCAGCGAATTAAAGAAGAGGAAGCGAAGCAGTGCTTCATACAGGATAAAAGATAAAAATAATCAAAAGAAAACTAACCAGGAGCAGGGAATAAAGCCTGAAGAAAAAATATTAATATCTTTAATGCTTCAGAGCAAGGAAATTGCTGATAAAGGGCGAAATTTACTACAGTTAGATTTTTTTCAGGATCAAAGGGTAAAAATTATTGTTTCTGCAATCTGGGACAGCATAGACAAGGAAGAATTAATGAGTGCAGAAAAACTGATAAACAGATTTTCTGATCAACAGGTCTCAAATCTGATTTCGAAAGCAGCAACTGATCCTGCTTTGCAGGATTTGCCTGATCAAACAGCGAAGCGAATGGCAGATGATTGTATTAAAAAAATATATCAAGCCTGGGCTAAGCAAAAGCAGCTTGAATTACAGAAAAGGATTAAGGAGCTCGAAGCTCACGGAGATTACGAGGAACTTGAAAT